>RPPD01000709.1 GCA_003818675.1 Spirochaetaceae bacterium | reverse complement strand
TGCTCAGGACACTGATTTTGACGTTTTGCATGGCAGCACTGTTTTTCGTGATGTTGCTTCTTCTCATTGACCTGTTTGCCAATATCTGGGGCTACATAGACAACAAGGTCCTGTTTACAGACATACTGATGATAATGCTCCTCTATGTTCCAAAATGCCTGTCATACGCGATTCCCGTGGCACTTTTGTTTTCCATATCATTCACCCTTGGCACCTTATACGGCAACAATGAACTCATTGCCATTTTTGGCGGCGGAATGAGCCTGTTCACACTGGTTCTCCCGCTTCTAATCATGGGAGCGCTTCTTTCAGCTGGGGTCTTTTTTTTCGAGGAGAATGTGGTGATTTGGGCAACGCGGGCAAAACAAGAGATGCAGGCGCAAGTCCTGAAAAGGCCTGTTGAAGGTACGGTCCCGAGGGACAAGGCCTTCATAGACCGTGACAGGAATATCATAATTAAAGTGGATTCATTCATACCACAGGACAACATGCTCACGGGCGTTACAATTATTTACGGAGAGCCGGAAAAAGTCATCTACGCGGACAATGGCCGCTGGAATGGCAAAACCTGGCAGCTGCAAAACACTTTTCTTTATGAAAATGATCCAGCCAAATCCCACTGGACATGCCGCAGAATAGGTCAATACCAGGCGGCCGAGATTACGCAGACACCTGAGAAGTTCAAGATATCAGTGCGCAAGGTCGAGGACATGAACCTTTCAACGGCAACGCAGTTTATTGATGATCTGCGTTTTTCGGGTTTGCCTTCAATCGCGGCAGAGACAGACTTTTTCAACAAGTTTTCCTATGCAATGAGGGTATTCATAGTCACCATTATTGCCGCATCAATTGGCGGAGCTTTCAGAAAGAATATCCTGTTGATGTGCCTCCTGGTATCGCTTGTGATTTCGGTTGTATTTTTTGTATTTCAGCTTGTAACAGACGCATTTGCCAAAAACGGAATACTGCCTCCAGTTGCAGGTGCGTTTCTGCCGGTTTTGATATTCCTGGCGATTGGATTTTTCCTTATGAAGAAGGCGAGGACATAAAATGTCCACCAGTAAATGCCTTGGATGGAAGATAGAATCATCTGACCCGTCCACACATGCGCGGACCGCTGTATTCAGTCTTGGAAAAACCACAGTCAGGACTCCTGCATTCATGCCAGTGGGTACCAATGCCACGGTCAAGGCGATTGAGCTTGATACGATTGCGCAGATGGGCATCAGGCTTATTCTCTCAAACGCGTATCATCTGTATCTGCGGCCCGGGCTTGATGTAATAAAAGCCGCAGGAGGCCTGCATAGATTTATGAACTGGGAGCATGGAATCCTCACTGATTCAGGCGGTTTTCAGGTTTTTTCGCTCGCACCTTTCAGAAAAATCGAGGAAAACGGGGTTGCTTTCCGTTCCCATATCGATGGTTCTCTGCACAGTCTGACGCCTGAGGATGTTGTGGCAATACAGACATCCCTGGGAAGCGACATCATGATGCCGCTGGATGT
>RPPD01000708.1 GCA_003818675.1 Spirochaetaceae bacterium | reverse complement strand
GATCGCAACCGGCCTAAAACCTGACATCATCACTTTGGCCAAGCCCCTGGGCGGAGGCCTGCCGCTTTCAGCGACTCTCCTCCCCAAAAAGGTGAATGACGTGATAGTCCTGGGCGAACACGGCACTACCTTCGGCGGCGGACCAGTCTGCGCAACGCTCGGGCTTATGGTATGGAAAGAAATAACAGCTCCGGGATTTTTGGAAGGCGTGCGTGAAAAAAGCAAATATCTCTCAACACTTCTGGAAAGCCTTAAAAGGGAATTCAATTTCCTGGGCAGCATTCGCGGCAAAGGGCTTCTCATGGGAATAGAAGTCAACATTGATCCTGAGCAACCGGAGGAATCCCTGCGCAAAGTGATAGACAGTTGCCGCGAGAATGGTCTTTTAATCCTGCGCTCCGGGAAAAATGTACTTCGCATTGCCCCGGCATTGACAATTACAAAAGAGGAGCTTAAGGCCGGAGTCGACATACTGCGGGAAGTTTTTTCGGCACTATAAAAAGGAGAATGGCATGAAAGACAAGAGTCAAATCAAAAAAATAGTCCTCGCTTATTCAGGGGGGCTGGACACATCCATCATCATTCCCTGGCTGAAGGAAAACTACAACAACCCCGAGGTTGTGGGTGTGTGCGTAAACGTGGGCCAGGGGGATGACTTTTCCGGTATGGAGGAAAAGGCAAAAAAATCTGGCGCCTCAAAACTCTACATCGTTGACGCCAGGGATGAGTTTGCAAGCGGGTATCTCTTCCCAATGATCCGCTCGGGTGCAACATATGAGGGCAAGTACCTTCTTGGCACCTCGATCGCGCGGCCCCTTCAGGCAAAGCACCAGGCTGAAATCGCCATAAAAGAAAAAGCTGACGCGGTTGCACACGGATGCACAGGCAAGGGAAACGACCAGGTACGCTTTGAGCTTACATACAAGGCGGTGGCGCCCGGACTTACAGTGATAGCGCCCTGGCGTGAATGGAAAATCCGCTCGCGCGAGGAAGCAATTGAATACGCGGAAAAGCACAACATACCGCTTGGCGGGATCACACGAAAAAACATCTACTCGCGCGACGAGAACATGTGGCACATCTCCCATGAGGGCGCGGAGCTGGAAGATCCCTGGAACAGGCCGGTGGAGGAGATGTTCAAGCTTTCAAAATCGCCCAAGGATGCGCCTGACAAGGAGACAGTAATCACAATTGATTTTGAAAAGGGATTTCCTGTTGCGCTTGACGGGAAAAAACTTTCTCCAGTGGACCTTGTCAAACAGTTGAACAAGCTTGGCGGTGAAAACGGCATTGGCCGCTCTGACATCGTGGAAAACCGCACTGTGGGCATGAAATCACATGGCGTGTACGAGACTCCTGGCGGCACAATTCTCTACACCGCCCTGCGTGAGCTGGAAATGCTCTGTCTTGACGCGGAAACCCTGCACCAGAAGCACATGCTTTCGGTAAGTTATGCAGAATTAATCTATAAAGGCAAATGGTTTACCCAGCTGCGCGAATCAATTGATGCATTC
>RPPD01000707.1 GCA_003818675.1 Spirochaetaceae bacterium | reverse complement strand
TCCCAACATGATAAAGATCACTGGCGGAAGAAAGGCCGCGAGGGCACCATATCTGCCCTGGAAAAAATACAAGGGGATAAACGCAACACAAGTTGTGGCAATGCTTGCCACGATTGGTGATACAACCTCGGACGTTCCCTGGACCACTGAGCGGTGAAGCGAGAGACCCGAATGCGCAAGGCGTGCCGCGTTCTCTGCCACGACAATCCCGTTGTCCACAATCATGCCCATGACAATGATCACAGCGGCCAGGGTCATGTTGTTGATGGTCTGTCCGAAAAGCGGCGCTATTATCATGGTGGCTGCCATCGTAAATGGAATGCTCATCCCCACCCAAAAACTGCTTTTGGCATCCAGCAGGGCAAAGAGCACAAGCACGACCAGTATGAACCCCATAAGGCCATTTGAGGATATGATAGAAAGCCTGTTACGCACTCCCGTGGACTGGTCTTCCAATGTGCGCAGCATTATTCCATTCCCAACGAGCATGGTTTTGGCAAACTCGTCTGTCACACTGTTTATCCTGTCCACCACTTCGATAATTCCTGAACCTGATGACTTGGTTACACGAAGTACCACAGCCTCATTGCCGTCCACTTTATATATGTTATTCCTGTTTTCAAATTTGCTCTCAACCGAGGCCAGGTCCTTAAGCCTTATCATGTTGCCCTCAAAATTGGAGCGTATGATTATATTTCCCAACTGGGCGGGATCGGTCACTTCGGATTCCAGCTTGATCTTTGTCAGGGCCTGGTCTGAAAGCGCACCAATGGGCTGGTTGATGATGCTTTTTTTAAGAGCACTCGTTATTTCTGAAAGCGTAATGTCAAAATAAACGAGCTTTTCAGGTCTGACATTAATTTCTACAAACTTGTCCATATACGCGTTGTAGCCCACCTCGCTCACGCCAGATACGCGTTTGATCCTGTCAGCGAGCATGTCGGTCACATTCTGGAGCTTCTCCCGTTGCTCGTCTGACATCACATCCACACCCGTGTAGCTTATTGCCAGATCCAGAACCGAGAAACGCGAGGACTTGAACTCCATCACCCTCGGCAGATCCATGGCATCCGGATAATCCACCGCGGCTACAGCGTCCGAGATGTCTGAGACTACATGGCTGCGTTCAGGACTGCCCGGATCCAGTTCCACCGAAAGGGAGGCGCTGCCCAATCCAGAAGTGCTTGAGACCGAAATAATTCCGTCAATTCCGTCAAGGGCGTTTTCAATGTTGCGCGTGACGAGACTGTCCATGTTCTCCGCAGTGGCACCAGGATAGTAGGCGCTCACGCGTACGACATCATAGTCGATATTTGGAAGCTCTTCTTTGCGCGTAGAGTTCCAAAAATACACCGCGCCAATCAAGGTCGCGACGACAAAAAGGTTTGTGAGTATATGCTTTTCGGAAAAATACTCAATGAGCTTTTTCATCAGGGAATCCGTGGTTAACACAATAAACGCTCACAGGTTGTTTGGCAATATGGAATCCATTACACAAATGTGTCAATACATTGTA
>RPPD01000706.1 GCA_003818675.1 Spirochaetaceae bacterium | reverse complement strand
TGCACACACAAGGCTTCTCATCTCCTGGTGTGATGATGTGCCAATGTCGCGTCCCATAGCTTCAAATGCTTCTACCAGTGCGGGCCTTGATATCCGGAGGTTCATCGTTTTTGAATCGTGGCAGTCGGCACAGCCGATCGGATTGATGACCTCTGTTCCCTTCGTGTCCCAGGTTCCCCTGTAGAATTCAGCAACACCGTTTTGATTCATTAGCCGTGGCACATCCGGACTCTTGCATGTCCAGCAAGTGTTGGGCTGGGGACTCTGTACGCCGGCTGACGGAGCACCTGTGCGAAGAGTATTGTATATATCCTCGACCGCGTAATAGTGTCCCCTGCCCTGGTTATAGTCTCTCGAGAACAGGTAGCCTGCCCACAGTATTGCCATGCGTGGGGATTCCTCCAGCATATCAACCATTGCGCTGCCTCCATACCTGCTCCTGAACTCCGTTTCAGCCGTTTTCATGTATGAGTTGTATTGCCTGGGAAAGAACTCCCCCCATTTTTCATTGCGGGGCTCAAATTCTGAGAATGTAAGCTGGGGTGTATAAGCAAATATGGCCTCCGCTCTTCTTTCGATGATCGAAGATGCCAGCATCCCGAGGAGGAACACGGCTGCAACAGTAACCAGGAAAATTATCCAGCCAAGCCAGGGTTTTTCTTTGAGGATTTCAGGGATTGGTTTCATGTGTAAATAATTTTGATTTTAACGGTCACATGGAACCCAAATGTTAACCAACTTTTTTCACTCCTTTTTGTGTTTGAATAACATGTGGGTTTCATATTATGGTTATTATTTGGTTCCCGGCGCCCGGTTCCCGGTAGCCGTCTTTTCCGGCTTTCTCAGCCATTCAGGTACAACAGGGCCGGGCAGCGGGACACGGGCCCAGGGAACGCTTGATAGGCTGTTCACTCTGCCATGGGGGGTTTCCCTGTGGCACTCACGACAATTGTGCTCCATCCTGAAGGTATGGGTTCCGGTGTTATAGGCGAGCAATTTACTGTCAGTCAGAAGCTCTCCATGGCACCTGATGCAATTCTTATGCACAACCTCCTTCCCGGCCTCTTTGATGAAGATCACCTGCGGCTCTTTGCGCAGGGTGAATATTGCCGCATGACGAAGACCATCCTTTGCCTTGAAGAAGTATTTGTTTACAAAGTTATTATGAGGCACATGGCAATCGTTGCAGGTTATACCCTCCCTGTGGGAGCTGTGGTACCATGTTGCGTACTGAGGTGCCATGATATGGCAGTTGACGCAAGTCTCCGGTTTATCGCCAATATAAGAGGGAGCATTGGAGATATGGAAAGAGTAGAGACCCAGTCCGAAAAAAACCCCTGAAGCCACTATCACCGGAAGCTTCCATCTGTCGTGAGGCATAAGTTTTTTCAGGAACCGCATGGAGGTTTTATTTGCAAGATATTATAATATCCTGTAAAAACAAACTGCTTTTACCATCAGCTTCAGCTCACCTGCCGCAGACTAAAAGTTAGGTTCCGCTTGTCAAAGTCAGAACT
>RPPD01000705.1 GCA_003818675.1 Spirochaetaceae bacterium | reverse complement strand
CTTATAACCCACAGGATCAAGGACGGCGATGAACGTCTCTTTGTGGAAAAAAAGCATTCATGTCCCGCTTGCCATCAGGGATTAAACCAGACAGAGCTTGAGTCGGCCATGTATGTCTGTCCCAACTGCAACCACCATTTCCGTGTCACTCCCTGGGAACGCATAAAGTTCATCGCTGACAATGGGGTTTTTCACGAGTTTGACTCGGACATCGAGAGCGTCAATCCGCTTGGATTTCCGGAGTATGAACAGAAGGTGGCGGCTGGCATAAAGAAGACCGGCATGAAGGAAGCCGTGGTCACCGGCCTGTGCAAGATCTCGGGAAATGACGCAATACTTGCCATCATGGCTTTTGATTTCATGGGCGGCAGCATGGGCTCTGTTGTGGGGGAAAAAATAACACGCGCCATGCTCATGGCTGCGGAGAAAAAGATTCCAGTCATTGTTTTCACTGCATCAGGTGGAGCCCGTATGCAGGAGGGAATTTTCTCGCTCATGCAGATGGCCAAGACTTCAAGTGCTTCGGCCGTTCTTGAGGACAGGCAGGTTCCTTTTTTTGTTGTGCTCACTGATCCCACATCAGGCGGAGTAACCGCCTCATATGCCATGCTCGGAGACGTGATCCTGGCCGAGCCAGGCGCTCTCGTTGGATTCGCAGGACGCCGTGTTGTTGAGGGAACCATCAAGCAGAAACTGCCGGATGATTTCCAGACATCGGAGTTCCAGCTCGCCAGGGGATTTGTCGACGCAATTATAGCGCGGAAGGATTTGCGGAAAACCCTTTCGTACCTGATTGAAACCCATGTTTCCGCGCAGAGGGCCTGGAAATGAAAGACGTAAAGAAAAAGCTTCAGGAATTAAAGGACATCGCTTTAAAGCAGAAGCTGGACATAGACGATGAGATAAAGGTACTTGAGTCAAAGCTTGTGACAGGCGAGGGGACAAACAACGTAGCCTGGAAAAAGGTGGAGCTCGCGCGCAACATGGACAGGCCCACGACCCTGGACTACATTCCGCTCATCTTTGACGATTTCCTGGAACTGCACGGGGACCGCCATTTTTCGGATGATCCAGCCATGATAGGCGGAATCGCCAAACTCGCGGGAAAGCCCTGCACGATCATCGGCCACCAGCGCGGCCGAAATCTCAAGGAAAACCTCAAACGCAATGGCGGAATGTGCCTTCCTGACGGATACCGCAAGGCCATGCGCCTTGTGCGTCAGGCAGAAAAATTCGGGCGTCCTGTTATTTCCTTTGTGGACACTCAAGGGGCATTTCCCGGAGTTGCCGCCGAGGAGCGCGGCATAGGAGAAGCCATCGCCTTCAACCTCAAGGCCCTCTTCACGGTAAAAACTCCCATAGTCATCATCGTTATCGGGCAGGGCGGATCAGGCGGCGCACTAGGAATCGGCATTGGAGATACTGTACTGATGCTGGAGAACGCTGTTTACTCAGTCATTTCCCCTGAGGGCTGTGCTTCCATACTGTTGCGTGATGCCACCAGGGCAAAATACGCGG
>RPPD01000704.1 GCA_003818675.1 Spirochaetaceae bacterium | reverse complement strand
TCCCTTACCAGGCCGCACTTGCGATAAAAATCATAGGCGCGCTCGAGGCCCACAGATTCAAGTATGCGCATGGTCGGAATATTACGGCTGTTGGCAAGCGCGCGGCGGTAGAGCACCGGGCCTATGTACTCCTCGTCGAAGTTGCCAAGCGAAAACTCTCCCTTTGGTCCCACAATTGAAAACGGGAGATCAGCCAGAATGCTTCCAGGGTTAAACTTGCCAGACTCAAGGCCAAGCGCGTAGAGAAACGGTTTTACAGTACTGCCGGAAGACCTTGGCGTGGCCGCATAGTTTATGGAACCATCAAAGAAGTCATCAAAGTAATCTGCGGAACCTATGTAGCCCAGGACCTCGCCTGTTGCGCGCCTGACTACCATTACAGAGAGATTTCCCGCGCCCAGGTTGCGCAGCCAGTTGATGACTCGCGAGCAAGACTCGGCCAGATACGACTGCATTTCCAGGTCAATTGTGGTGCGAACGGGCTTTTTCACTCCGAGCGCGCCGCCGGGTGCGCCATACTGATCCTTGTATTCCTGAATCACACGCAATATATAATGGTAGGAGCTTTCAGGCCTCTTCTCGCGAAGCTGGAACTGCATGTCACCCAGCTGTCTTAATGCTATCTGGTAATCCTCAGGGCCAATCCGTTTCTGCGCATATAGCAGCCGCAGTATGAGCCTTGCGCGGGATTGCGCGCGCTGGAAACCCCAGTAGTCAAAGAGGTTCATTTCCGAGGGAGATTTGGGCAAACTCGCCAGAAGCGCGGCCTCTGCCCAGGAACAGTCCTGTAAAGGTTTTCTGAAAAACCTGCGGGAAGCATATGCAAAACCATAGACCTGGTTTCCCTGCGGCGCAATCTTGAGATAATGGCGGAGTACATTTTCATGTCCGTGCCGCACGAGCATGAAAAAACCTATCATCATTTCATTTAACTTGTTGAAAAAATTACGGCCGCCGGGATTCTGCAGCCGCGCCACCTGCATGGGAATTGTTGACGCTCCCTGGTTGTCCCCATGGAACGTATTTTCATAAATCGCGCGGCCCAGGGACCACCAGTCCATACCCATGTGCTCGTAGTAGCGTTTGTCTTCTACTACAAGCACGCATTCCTTCAGGCGTATCGGGATTTCATCAGGCATGTCCCAAAAACCGAGCCTGCGATATTCACCAGCACCCTCGGTCAGAAAAACGCCCTGACGGTCCTCAAAGATTGGAGTAGCTGGCGGTGAAACCAGGTCTGCACGGAAAAATGCCTGCAGAATCATAAACAGCACAAAAAGGCCAATTGCCCATCTTATTCCCTTAAATACTCCCTGCCTTGTGATCCTGCGGGGGAAGCACTCAATGATTTTAATAATAAACTTTAAGTTCATCACCAGTCCGGCCCGTACCCCTTTTTTATTGCTGATTTTTGGGCACTATGACTATTTTGGTCCCGTCAGTGCGGCCGTTGTTCTTCAGATCGTACATGAGTTCTGCCCTGGCCGGAGGATGTGAGTAGCTGCCCTCAAAGCTCGC
>RPPD01000703.1 GCA_003818675.1 Spirochaetaceae bacterium | reverse complement strand
AGGTAACTGGAAAACCGGGAGAGGCAATACGGGCATATACAAGGGCGATTGAGCTGGAACCAGAAAATGCAAAGGCCCTGCTTTCAAGGGCAAAAATATATGTATTGAACAATGAAATGCAAAAAGCGATCACCGACTACTCGGAAGTTATCAGGATTTACCCGGATAATTCTGATCTTTTCCGAATACGGGGCACTCTTTTTTTTAGCATGCAAAATTATTCAAAGGCTATTGAAGATTATTCAGAGGCAATCAGGCTCGATCCCGCGGGATACAAGGCTTTTTACTCACGAGCTTGCGTTTTCGGGTATATGAAAAAATACACTGAGGCTGCAGATGATGCTTCCAGGGCAATTGCGCTCAAGCCTGATTTTGACGAGTCGTATCGAGTCAGGGGTAGTGCCAGATTCATGCTGGGTGATTTGAATGGCGCCATTGATGATTTGACGAAATCAATCGAGCTCGGCCCGGGTGATTTCCGGGCTTATCATGACCGTGGTACTGTATGGAATAAGCTCAACAATTTTAAGGATGCCATAAAGGATTTTACTGAAGCAATCAGGCTGAAACCGGATAGTGCCGAATCATACTATTATCGCGGGGAATCCAAAAACATGGCTGGTGATTCGGCAGGCGCCGGGGAAGATTACGGGAATGCCTGCAGTCTTGATCCCCGGTATTTGTCCAAGCCGTACCAATAAATTATGTACCATTCGGCCCAATTTAATTACCTGGCGCACAAGGATGTTCCCATCAGATGTTTTCCGTGATAGTATCAGTAACGGAGAACATATGCCTGAAAACGACATCTTCAAAAAGCTCTTTGCGGTTTTGGAATCGCGCAAAAGTGCCGAGCCCTCAAGTTCCTATGTGGCCAGCCTCTATGCAAACGGAACTGAAAAAATAAACTCAAAGATAACAGAAGAGGCCTCCGAGGTCTGCGAGGCCGCCATGGAGACGGATAAAAAGCATCTCGTCCATGAAATCTGCGACCTCATTTTTCATACCCTGGTGCTCGCGGAGCACCGGGAAATTACGCTTTCAGAGATAGAGGCCGAGCTTGCGCGCAGATTTGGTACAAGCGGAATTGAGGAAAAAGTCTCGCGGCCGGTGAAAAAGGATGCGGCCCATAAGGAAAACAAGGAGAATAATAATGCTTCATGAGAAAAACCGCATCAAGCTCGCGGTCCCCAACAAAGGGCGGCTCAAAGACCCTGTCGTGGAGCTCCTCAAATCCGCGGGCTACAGTTTTCGCGTGCGGGAGCGTATGCTCTATGCAAGTTGTTCAAACGCGGAACTTACTATCATTTTCCTGCGAGCTGATGACATTCCGCTCCTTGTTTCCTCCGGCGCCGTGCATATAGGAATTACAGGCCAGGACCTTGTTCTGGAGAAGCGCGCCAAGGTAAAGGAAATACTCCCGCTGGAGCTGGGCAAGTGCAGGCTCTGTGTGGCGGTTTCAGAAGGCTTTGCCTGGAAGTCACCTGCCTCGCTTTCTGGAAAACGGATCGCCACTTCCTT
>RPPD01000702.1 GCA_003818675.1 Spirochaetaceae bacterium | reverse complement strand
TTGTTATGAAAACAAGTGCCTGTTTATGTACACGTTGTGAATCACCCGATTCCCCGGATCGGCTCTGGAAAATTTTGTAATCAAAAACAGTATGCTCGGGATCACCAGGATAGAGGCTCCGTATCTTGTAGCGGAGAATCTCGCCGATTTCCTCGTCGGCAACCGGCGGAACGGGTATTATTTTGCAGTTAAAGTCAAGGCGTGACATGAAGAGGGCGTGGCTGTCAGACATTCCGGCTGTACCAGACCTGTTTTTTTCATTTGTGAGCAGGAGCAGGGGCTCGTCGAGTTCTTCTACTGATACGTAAGAATAGCTGCTCACCGGTTGAATTCCTCTTTTACAATCCTAAAGAATTCCTTATTGTTGGCGCCCGCGGTCTGCGGATCAACAGGGACCCTGGCTGCAATGGTGACAAGTTCAAGGCTATTTTGTTTCACCCGGATCTCCCAGAACCAGGTTACGGCGCCAAAATAGTGTTCAAGTATCGTCCCCTTGAATTTTGGCTTTATCAGGCTTACAAGATCATTTGCTGTCAGTGCCCCGGACGACCTCTGCACAACCAGTTGCTCTGCCAGATCCTCGGGGAGTTTTAATGTATAGTCCCTTGAGGTTTGATGCAAGATGTTGGCAAGTATCTTTTCATCAATATAGTTGATATTATACTGCGGTTTGGCAAAAAGGACAGGAAAAACATCAATATAGTCCTGTCCAAGCATGGTTGCCAGGCTCTTTTCACTGATGAAGACATTGTTCCTGCGTTTTTCCCTGAAAGCCGCGAAGAATGGTTGGTCCTCCACCTTTTTGCCTGTGCGCTGCGCGTAGTAGCGGAAAACCATGGTCTCATTGGCCAGGTTTACATTGCAATATGACCAGGGCGAGAGAAATTTTTCCAATGCTTCCTCGCTAAAGGTTTCTCCAAATGACGAGGAGAACCCTGTAACGGGGCCAGTGACTGTCCGGAGTTCATGAAATTTTGCATAGTTCGTACCAGGGGCGAAAACATTCATTGTTACAAGCAGGTTTTCAAAGGCAAAATTGGGATTGATCAGGCTTGAGGCGTCGCGGACAGATATCTTGAGATTTTCGGTTTCAAGAAGGCTGATTCTGCCCCACATATCGTCAAATTTTGAATCAGAGTCAGGCTTATTGTCCCGGGCAATCAATGCGATTACCTGTGCAGATACTTCACGGAGGACTTTCTCTTTTTTAAAATAATCTCCCTTAATAACGACAAACGAAATTATATCTCTGGCAAAAAAACCCAGGGCCGCGAAAAGCAGGGAGAATACAAGAAAGATCGCGAAAACAATGAATGTGGCATCGCCCCTATTGCCGCAGGTGCTACGGTCGTTGCAGCCGTTCATTTCCTGTCCTCTGTGATTATTGGAAAACCGGAGAACTCCGCGTCAATGACGAGCGGCGATTCCCATTCGGGCTTTTCCAGTATCACTTCAAGCCCGTGATCTCCCCTGATGCTGTCAGTCATCAATGAAAACCTGGCAGACCTGATTCCTGAAAAG
>RPPD01000701.1 GCA_003818675.1 Spirochaetaceae bacterium | reverse complement strand
TTTGTTTCCGCGGATTATTACGAGAGCGGCCGGCGAACAACATGGGATCCTGCTTGGGATTCTACGAGGCGCCGGGGGAAGCATTATCCCGTATTCGTTAATGTACATTCTGGTGGCAATGAAGCCGTTCGAAGGGCGCAGGCTTGCATTCGTCATTGCCTGCGCCAATGCCCTGGCAATCATTATTGATTTCACCTCGGTCTCGCTCAAGGAGTTTCAATTCACACATGCAATGATGGACGCGCCGTTCGAGATGCTCAGCCTGTTCGCGCTCGCTAAATTCTATTCAATCCCGGGCGTCAAGCTGCTGATTCAAGACAGAAACAAAAAAGAATAATACATTCTTTCTATACATGGCTGTTTTCATTGAGCCTGTCGTTCCATTCGATGAAGCGAGACTCGATTTGCAGATAAACAAATGATTCCGGTCTTGATACTGTTTTCGTGTTGTGAAAATTTAATAAATGCATAAAAAAACCCTGCCCCAGATCCCTCGCGGGTCCCAGAAGGGGAGCGGAGCTACTAATGACATTATCTTCGGATGTCCAAAAAAGTCCGACAATGCTGATCGGTGTCATTGCGAGCCCCGTCCGCTGGCCCGGACAGGCTTCGCGGGGCGCGGCAATCTCAATGACGTCAAGGGGATCGCTTCGGTCGCGGAGCCTGCCCTGAGTCCTGAGCCCGCCCTGCGGGCTCAGGATAGACTCGGTCGAAGGGCTCCCTCGCGATGACATACAGGGACTTTTTGGGCATCCCCATAAAGGTCATTTATCAGCAAGAATGGCGCCTGCGCCGTGGTGATACTCGGGATGACCGTGCTTGAGGTTATGGTTAAGTGTTTTTAACCGGGCACTTTTGATTGCGGGAAAAAATAGAAAAGCTAAAATGAAAAGATATATGTTATTTCCAATGTTTCTATTTTTATTATTGTCAGGTTGTTCTAAACCCGGGAAGAATGGAGGAAACCCTCGCGGGGCGGCGCCTGAGCATTCAATCCACTATCTTGAAATCGTGACCACGGACGTTGAAGCCGCGTGTCAACATTATACAAAGGCCTATGGCTGGCAATTCAAGCCGGCGGGGCCTGAATTGGGTAATTCATTCACAGCCGAGATTCCCGGCGGTTCCCTGTGCGGCATTCGCGGTCCTCTCAATTCCGAGGAAACTCCGATCGTACGCGCCTACCTTCGGGTGGCAGACATCCAAAAAGCCACCCAGGAAGCCGAGCGTCTGGGGGCCACCTTATTGCTCGATACCATGGATATTCCGGGCTGGGGGAAGATCTCCATTTATGAATTCGGCGGCATTCAGCAGGGATTGTGGCAGGTTCCGTAGAATGAGTCTGCACTTCACCTTCCGGGACGAGCCTGAATATCTGCGCGTCGACATTACCGGCGAGTGGAAACTGGAGGACCTCAAACGATTTGCCGAGGCCGTTCATCTTCGCACGAAGGATTCGGCGCAAAAGACCATTTTTATAGACGCATTAAAAACAAACACCGCTCCGGACATCAGCAGCAGTTTCTTCT
>RPPD01000700.1 GCA_003818675.1 Spirochaetaceae bacterium | reverse complement strand
CATGTCGATGGTCTTGTCCTGGTCGGGAGCGCGATGCGCCTCTTTATTTCCACTTTCTTTTGCGGTGTTGTATTTGTCGGCGAGGGATTCAATTGAGGCGCACAATTGGGTCATGAGTGCCTGTGCAACATCTGTTTTGCCGTCCCATTCGCTTGTTCTGTTTTTTTTGATCGCCTCTCCAAGATCGATGATTGAAGCGTACAGTTCGTCCGCGCCGATGTTCCCGGCGATTCCAGTCAATGTATGAATTAATCTCCGTGCTCCCATGGGATCATTATCAGCAAGACAATATTTTATTTTCTGGATTGTATCTTTCTGGTTTTTTCCGAATTTCAGCAGTAATTTGAGATAGCTTTCCTCGTTGCCGCCCATGAGCTGTAAACCCCTCTTCAAATACAGGCCTGGAAGAGTCTCGGGAAAACTACTATCCGGCATCAAGCCGCCTCCTGTGCATTGGTTATTGCGTTCCGTTGGTTTATTGTATTGCACAGGACACGCTTGTCAATATGCGGCGTCAGGGAAAAAAAACTTGCATTTTCAATGCAAGTGTCTTAAACTTTATTCAAACCAGTTATTGATTACGTGAAACAGGAGTGCATATGAAAAAGACCTTGATCATTTCACTGTTTCTCTGGGGTATTTCTGCCATGCTATTTGCCGATGTCATCAGGATAAAAGACGGCAGGGTAGTTGTCGGTAAAATATCCTCAATAGACAGCCAGGGTATTCATCTGGAGGCCTTCGGCGGAAATATAGTGGTCCCGGCCGCAGAGATTGTCGGCACAGAGAAGGACTTCAGCAGTCTCAAGGACATGGAAATAGAGATTACGCTCAAGGACCAGTCAGTCCTGCGGGGCAAGATCAAGAATTATGACGAGGATATAGGTTTCCAGCTTGAGATAAATTTCGGGATCATCACGGTTCCTCTTGAAAATATTACATCTATTCAGGACCCCGTACAGCGGAGCAGGTATGTCGCCAATTTTATCCAGATTGGCGTGGCCGGCGGGTATTATTTCATGATGGGAGACCTCGCCTCTTCGTTTGGAAACAATGTCAATTTCCAGGTTTTCGGCGAGTTTAACCTGGGATTTCTGCTTGAGGGGCTCTTTGCGGGGATAGACCTCTCCTACTATAATGTCGACTGCACGCAATCAGGAAGCTATTCATACCTATTGTTTGGTCTCACGGCAAATGTTTCCTACAGGTTCCTGCAGCTTCGCCCATTGCAGGGATTTGTCCGGAACATGGTGCCATTTGTGGGGGCCGGAGTGGGGACGGGAATCCCGATAATGACCAATAGCGGCGTCACTGAAATGGAAGCGGATCTGTCATTTTCAGGATTCGCGGGCATTGATTATTTTATCACGGACTCCTTTTTGATCCGTGTCTCCGGATGCTGGCAGCCCATTCTCCAGAGCACCAAGTGGTTTCAGACAATCACGATCAGCATGGGCGCAGGCTACAGTTTTTAGGGGGTTTGAGATGAAGCCGAGAATGAAAATATTCATGATTATTCTTTCCGCAATAGT
>RPPD01000699.1 GCA_003818675.1 Spirochaetaceae bacterium | reverse complement strand
CTTGACGTGGCAGTCAAGAAAGCCGGGGTGGCGGTCGAGACGGGAAGCCTTCCTGTCGTGGAAGCGGAACCTCTTCAAATGCGCCAGCTGTTCCAGAACCTCATCGGAAATGCCATCAAGTTCAGACGGCTTGACACCGCACCCCGCCTCCACATTACAGGAGAGCACAACGAATCCGGGGAAGCGGTCCTCAGATTCGCGGACAATGGAATCGGGATTCCGAAGGAATATACGGAACGAATATTCGGTATCTTTGAACGGCTCCACTCCCACAGGGAGTATGAGGGCGCGGGGATCGGCCTTTCCATATGCAAGAAAATTGTGGAGCACCATAGGGGCCGCATTGACGTGGAGAGCAGGGAGGGCGAAGGGACGAGCTTCATCGTCACTCTCCCCCTGCGACAGTCATAGTTATTTGGCGAATTCCTTTTTCAAAAACTCCAGGTCAAGTTCCGGGTATACCGGGTACTTGTCAAGAAGTGTGTGTACTCGTTTTGTCGCCTCGGACTTTGCAGCTTCGGCAATTCTATACTTTGCCTTGCTGGGAGCATTGTCCTTCTTGCTGATCTCGGCTGTTATATTTTTAAGTACAAGCGTGATAATGGCGGCGATTTCTGCCATTTCGGGTTTGCCCATGCCCAACGTAGTGACAGCGGGCGTTCCTGCCCGAAGCCCGCTCGTATACCATGGGCCATTGGGATCAAAGGGCAGGGAGTTGCGGTTTAATGTAACTCCGCATTCGCGCAGGGCGGATTCAGCCTGGCGGCCCGTGATATTGTATTTTCGAACGTCTATGAGCATGAGGTGGTTGTCAGTGCCGCCGGTGGAAAGCTCATTTCCTTCCCTGACCAGCGCCTCGGCCAGTGCTTTGGCATTCTCCACAATCTTTTTTGCATATGTCTTGAAACCAGGCTGTGCTGCCTCGGTAAATGACACGGCCTTTGACGCCATTATGTGTGGGAGCGGTCCTCCTATGACCAGCGGGCATCCCTTTTCCATGGCTTCCTGGAATTCCTTTGTGCAGAGTACCATTCCGCCGCGGGGTCCGCGGAGCGTCTTGTGTGTTGTTGTTGTCACAACCTGTGCGTGTGCGACCGGGTTATAGTTTCCGGTGAAAACACCACCCGCCACAAGTCCCGCAAAGTGCGCCATGTCAACCATGAAAACAGCGCCGCACTTGTCCGCTATGTCTCGCATTCGTTTGAAATCAATGAGCCTGGGATACGCGCTGTATCCGGCAAGCAGGATCAAAGGCTTTATTTCCATGGCCATCTTTTCTATTTCATCATAGTCCAGAAGCTTTGTGTCCCTGTTGACTGAGTAGGTGTAGGCATCAAACATGCGAGCGCTGACATTGTTGCGATATCCGTGTGTCAGGTGCCCGCCAGAGTAATAGTCAAGACCCAGGAGCCGCTGATTTCCCATGGCCTGACGGAGGGTTTCCCAATCCTTGCGCTCGAGATGGCTCAAATTGGTCTCACCGAGTTTTCCCAAAGCAGGCATCTCAATGCGGGTGGAGAGTATTGCCCAGTAG
>RPPD01000698.1 GCA_003818675.1 Spirochaetaceae bacterium | reverse complement strand
ATATGCGGACAACTGTCAGGGTGACGGAATCATCCTTCCAGCTCAGCTCAAGATACAGGGTCGGGTCTCCATTATAATCCGCAACTGAAAGAAAGTTTTCCTCGTTTTTGAGAACCTCAGCGCCTTTTCTCCAGAAGGGTATGCTTATTGAGGCAACATGATTCCGGACCAGAGCCTCAAGAGCCGCCATTTCACTTGTATATGCAAGTTGCGAGGAAATGATTTGATAGGACTTCAGGGCCTGGCCGGCTGCCCCGAGAAGCGTTACACTGAGAATGGAAAAAACCCCGAGCGTTATCACCACCTCGAGGATGGTGGCTCCGGATTCATTCCTTTTCGAAGATGATCGTACGGGTCTGAAAAAACTCATTCTGTTCCCTGTTTTGAGCATTAATCTCCTTGCTTATCGTGTCGGCGCTTGAGGCATACTGGATCATGGCAAAGGCTGCGGAAGCAAAGCAGAGTCCTGCCAGAATCAGCGCTGTAAGCATTGAGAGAAGCACTGAACCAGATTCAAGGGAATTCCTGCCTGCGCGCGGTTTTAAATTATTGCCACGAATTGATGTCAGCATTGTCGCTATCACCGCCTTCCTTGCCATCAGCTCCATAGCAAATGATCCCATAGGGGTCATTCATGGGGCTGGGGACTATGAACATGTAATCATTTCCCCATGGGTCCTTGGGAATATCCCTGTCCACAATCGGCCTGTCCCAATTCGCCGGTACAGGTTCAAGCGATGGTTTCCTTCTCAGCGCGTCAAGCCCCTGTTCCTGGGTGGGATAAGTGTGGTACTTGAGGTAGTATGTCTCAATCGCGGTTTTGAAGCTGTCTATCTGGGTCTTGGCAACCGCCACACGGGAGGTGCCAAGAAGCGATATGGCCGTAATTGTGACAGTTCCCGCGACAAGCAGGATTATGGAGATGACGATGATCGTCTCCATAAAGGTCAGCCCGGCCTCATTGTCTTTGATAGAGTTGTCCGGATGGATAAGGTGCTTCAGCAGTGAAAAAATACTTTTTATAAAAACTCCCGGTTTCATATGCGTCTCCTTTGAAAGCATTATTTTATCGACCTGAATACATTGCCTGACATGGAAAACACCGGCAGAAGGAACAGGATGACGAAAATAATCAGAAATATCCCGATTGCCACGATCATAAACGGTTCTATCCATGATGCGAGGCGTGTTGACCACTTGTCAATTTCATCCTGGTAGTACTTTGACAACTGGGAGAAAACCTGCTCCACCTTGCCGGAACGTTCACCGATGACTATCCATTGGGCTATTCTCTGAGGGAAAAGTTTTTGTTCGTAGAAGGCCTCGGAGAGGGCGTCTCCCCTGATGATCCTGTCCCTGATTTTCATGACCGCCTTTTTTAGTGCGTTGTTTTTCAGCACATGCGATGCTTCATCAAGTGCTTCCTCCACGGAATATCCGCTTCCGGTGAGAGTATCCATGGCGAACAGGAAGTTCATGCTTTCAGTGTACAGCGCGCTCTTTCCCAAAACCGGTATTTTCAGCATGAAGGTGT
>RPPD01000697.1 GCA_003818675.1 Spirochaetaceae bacterium | reverse complement strand
GAAGCTTGACGCAATCAATTCAAACAATGGTCGACAAGCTCGTTACGATGATTGACAAGGAACACCATACCAATGAAGAACTGAAGGTTACCAGCGGTACGCTTTCGGAAAAGAATGTGGAACTGCAAAAAATGAATACGATTATGGTTGGACGGGAACTAAAGATGATAGAGCTAAAGAAGGAAATTGAGAGGCTGCAAAGTAAGCTAAACGCACCACCAACTACGCTACCACCTACAGCGTAATTATCTGTATCCCATCGGCTTTTCTGTAAGCGCCATGGAGAGGCTGATTTTGCGCTTATCCGGCTGGATATCTTCAATCAGGCACGTAATTTCCTCCCCTGTTTTGGGTTCCTCACCGGGTGAAATTTTACTGATATGGATAAGACCCTCAACACCGGGTGAAAGGATCACAAAAATTCCATATGGAGAGACGCGCGAGACTGTTCCTTTGACCTGTGTATCTTTTTCAAACATATCAAGAACATGCTCCCACGGATCCGGAAGAAGCTGCTTGAGAGACAGTGTCAACTTGCCGGTTGAAGGATCAACGCCGATGACTTTCACTTTCACAGAATCACCGGACTTGAGGTACTGTCCCGGATCTTCAACTTTTTCCCATGCAATTTCTGAAATATGGATAAGCCCTTCAATATCATGCTTTTCGCCATTTTTGGTCACTGATAGCTTTGCAAATGCACCAAACGGTACAACACCCGTGATTGTCGCTTGTACAGACTCCCCGACCGTGAGGGCGTCCAGAAGTTCTTTCTGCTTGGCAAGGGTCGCGCCTTCGCTGACTGATCGTTGGGAGAATACAAGACGGTTGGTTTCTTTGTCTACTTCTACGACTTTGACGGAAATTCTGCGGTTAGTCACTTTATCAAGTTGTTTAGAGAGAGCGCCATCCAGCTGTGATTGCGGGATATATCCGCGAAGACCACCAAAATCAACCAGAACTCCACCGCGGACCGGCTCCCTGAGGACAACCTCAACCGGTGTACCGTCTTTTTGATGTGCAGCCAAATCCAACCATCTTTTTTCAAAAATGCTTCGGCGCAGCGAAAGCACGGATTGTCCACGGTCATTCTCCGCTACAATCACCTGTGCCACGACTTTATCGCCGGGCTTAAGTGCCATGAGCATTTCGCGGTAGTTTTCAAGTTCGCGGTCGATAATAACGCCTTCTGTTTTCCCGCCAATTTCAATGGTAATTTCTTTGGGTGATACGCGTCCCACGACTCCTTCGACAACATCTCCCTTTTTCACGCCTTTGAGCGTATAGCCTGTCATAGCAAGGAGTTCTTCCATTGTCTGGGGAGCTTTATTGGATTTTGATGTCTTTTTTACAGAAGAAGTTTCAGGTTTTAATTCCTGCTTCTCTTTCTTGTCACTTGTCTCTTTTTTCTTTGAGGTTGCCATTCATTAAACCGCCTTTCAATCTAAGATCTGTGTATTGTACATGCTTTCCGCCTCGTTTTCAAGAGAAAAGCATTGACAGGCGACGGCTTCACCCGTAAAATACATTCTTAT
>RPPD01000696.1 GCA_003818675.1 Spirochaetaceae bacterium | reverse complement strand
TGGATTTGATTTCCCGTTCATCCCGCTTTCACCCATGCACATTGAAGACATCGTGGAGGCGGAATGACAGTAGAGTTCATGTTGGATGAAGAGCCTGTTTCCATAGATGTTCATCCTATGGAAACACTCCTTGAAATACTGCGCACACATCTTGGCCGTACTGCTACCAGGCAGGGATGCGGAAGGGGTGAGTGCGGAAGCTGCCAGGTCTTCATGGATGACATGTTGGTCAATGCGTGCCTTGTGCCTGCTTTCCGTCTTGAGGGAAAAATCATCCAGACAATAGAGGGCTTTTCCCGCACAAAGGATTACCTTGATATAGAAAAAGCGTTTCTGGCCAAAAACATAACACAGTGCGGATTTTGCGTTCCATCCCTGGTCTTGAGTGCCCAGGCGATTTTACAGGCCAAAAGCGCGCCCATGAAACACGAGGTGGAGGATTTTCTGGCGGGAAATTTCTGTCTTTATTCAGGATTACATCAGGTCGCTGACGCGATCATATACGCAGCTCAATTAAGAAGGAAAAGACGCGATGGGAAAAAAGGCAGAACGGATTAATGTCCTTTCCCCCCTTTCGCTTCGCGAACTTGGGGCGTGGCTGAAGGAATATCCCGCAGCGGTATTCATGGCAGGCGGGAGTGATTTGATCCAGAAGTACAATGAACACCCTCATGCCGGGATCCCCGATACTGTCATTTCACTTTCGCAAATAGACGAGCTCGGACGCATCAAACGCAAAGAACAGGGGATTGAAATTGGCGCATGCGTTCCCATGTCACGCATACTCTCTACAGGGCAGAACATTGTCCCGCGTATTCTCCTGGATGCAATTGCCAGGATAGCAACGCCTTCAGTGCGCAACCTGGCCACAATTGGCGGCAACATCTGCATGGTCTCCCCGTTTTCAGACGTCCTTGTACCGCTCGTGCTCCTGGAAGCAAAGCTTGAGATCCGCGGGCCAGCGTCACATTTCTGGATGCCCCTGACCAGATTTTTGCGAACACCTGGAAGAATGCCTCTCCTGTCCTCGGAAATTCTTGCAAGTGTCGCCATACCTGTAATACAGCCCGACGTCCAGGTTTACCGCAAACTCGAGGTGATTTCCATACCAACACTGTCAGTACTCACATTTGCGGCAATGGCGCGGATCTTCCGCAATACCGTGACGGATTTCAGAATTGTCTACGGCGGGCTGGATCCGCTTTTCATGCGCAACCGTGAACTTGAATCTTCCGTGACCGGCCGCAAGATTCCGCTCAGCCTTAAATTCAGGGAACAGTACGAGCAGAAAACACGGGAATTCATACAGGAGTGCGATCCCGGGTTTCTCCCGGACCGCTACCACCGCAACTCTGCAATCAGGCTCACACGTCTTTTCCTTGAAAAAGTGAGCACTTATAGAACCGATTGACCGCGGTGCATGCAGTATCAAAATGACGTAACTTGATGGATGTTGAGGACTGCAGGGATTGTGCGAATGCTCTTCATCACCCTGGCAAAGTCCTCCTTGTTGTCTATCTCCACTGTAAAAAAACCGCT
>RPPD01000695.1 GCA_003818675.1 Spirochaetaceae bacterium | reverse complement strand
GGCAAAGCTCCAGGTCAGAAGAGGCACTCCCGCAAACCCAAGGGCAATCCAGCCCCTGAAGGGACTAAGCATTTCGAAGGCCTGTGAGATCGTCATTATTTCCATATGCCCAATCTGGGCCTTTTGCCGTCGTTTGTCAAGAATTATATGGCAGTCTTAAAAATTTGACAGCAATCGATGTGTCCCTTAATATTGGTACATAGATCAAAGATCGTTTCTAAACTTCCGGGCGAATCATGGAAAAAGACAGCATAAACAATAAACCATTGGATTTTCTCAGTATGCTTCCTGACCTGGTCAATATTTTTCTGGTGGTTCTGGACCGGGATGGCAGAATTGTCTTTGTCAACAGAAAGGCGTGTGAAATCCTGGGGCATGCACAGGAGAAAGTGGAGGGCCTTGACTGGTTTAAGGAATTCATCCCTGAAGAACAACAGCAGGAAGTGCGGCAGGTCTTTGACAGGTTGATGGCCGTAGAAATAGAAGAGGTAAGAGAACATACAAACCGGATTATTGCCGCCGGCAAACAGATCCGCCTCATGAACTGGCATAATACCTATATGCGGAATTCCCGGGGCATGATCCAGGGCACCGTGAGCGCTGGGACCGACATTACGGACATGAAGGCCATGAAGGATGAGCTTTACGGCACTGAAAACCGGCTCCGGAGCATTTTCAGGGCGGTGCCTGCCGGAATCGGGCTTGTATTAAACCGCATCCTGATGGAAGTCAATGACATGATCTGTTCCATGTCCGGATACTCAAGGGAGGAGTTGCTGGGGCAAAGCGCCCGAATTCTATACCCAAACCAGGAAGAGTTTGAATTTGTCGGGAAGTCAAAGTATGCACAGATAGCAGACCGGGGCATCGGGACTGTCACCACCAAATGGAAAAAGAAATCCGGCGAAATAATAGACATTCTTTTGAGTTCAGTCCCCCTGGACCCGGCAGATCTGGAAAAAGGTGTGACCTTCAGCGCGCTGGATATTTCCGACCTGAAACAATCTCATATCGCCCTGCAGCGTGAGATCGAGCTCGTGACCCGCATCGCAGAGACAAGTCCGGTCGGGATCATGCAGATAAATGCGGAGGGTTTCATTGTTTTCGCCAATCGCAGGGCGGAGGAAATGAGCGGAAAAATCAGGGATGAACTGATGGGCTGTTTCCTGGGCGATGCCTTCCACTTTGTTTCGGATTCCATGGGTAACAACCTTAAGGGTGATTTTTTCTCGCTTGAGTATCTTTCCTCCATGAAATCCCCGGTATACGGACGGCAATTCACCGTGCGCCGGGCGGACAACGAGGAAATGACAATCATGATCAATATCACGCCATTGTTGTCTGAAGACAGCATCTTTACCGGGTGCATGGTGGCTATTGAGGACATATCCGAGCGCCGGCGCCTGGAGAACGAACTCATGCGCACGGAAAAACTGGAATCACTGGGAATTCTCGCAGGCGGAATAGCGCATGATTTCAGGAACCTGATGGAAGGAATCTTCGGCTCAATTGAAATGGCGAGGATTTCCGGCCACCTGGACGAGAAG
>RPPD01000694.1 GCA_003818675.1 Spirochaetaceae bacterium | reverse complement strand
CCTTCATCGCTGTGAGTGGTTGCTGCCACTGGGCATACATTTTCACAGGGAGCGTTGTCACAATGCTGGCACAGAACAGGCTGCCTGTAAACTTCCGGGTTTTCTGCCTCACCCTCATAATACCTGTCTATCCTTATCCAGTGCATTTCATGGCTGCGCAGGACTTCTTTTCTGCCTACCACAGGAACATTGTTTTCAACAGTACAAGCTACCACACATGCGCTGCATCCGGTACATTTACTCAGATCAATGGCCATTCCCCAGTGATGTCCTTTATATACATGTTTCGGGTAGATGGAGGTATTCGTTTTGGTGATCTCACTATGCATCTCATTTCCGGCGGCAGGATCTTTCAGGAATTCTCTCATGGGAGCACTACGGATGATTGCTCTGCCTTCCATGGAATGGTGCATCTGTGTTAAGGCCAGAGAATAAGTTCCGCCGGTTTTGGTGACGCTCTCAATTGAGGTGATGTTTTGCCTGTTTCCTTTTTCAGCCCTGACAAAAGAGGCAAAATTCTGTCCCACTCCTTCTCCTGCTTTTCCGGCGGCTTTGCGGCCATAACCCAGTGCAACAGATAAGGTGCCTTTTGCCTGACCCGGTTGTACGAAAACCGGTATGGTGATCTTGTTATCTACCGAAACCAGGTCGCCGGTCTTCCAGTCGTTGGCAGATGCATCGCCGGGTGAAACACAAAGATAATTATCCCAGGCACTCCTGGTAACCGGGTCGGGGAGCTCCTGCAGCCAGGGATTGTTGGCATGTTTGCCGCTGCCGGGGCCAACCTTATAGTAGAACGAAAGCTCGAATTTGTTGCTGTTGCCCGGAAAATCCGCAAAAGCTTCCTCTAATCCCGTTGATTGGAATGCCGGCTGTGATTTCCTGTTAACATTCTTATTGTAAACACCGTCCTGCAGGCATTTTATCCAGAAATTTTCAAAACCTTCCCCCGTATTGGCAAACATATTTTCTCTCCAGTTCGTTTTCAAATATTGCTGAAAGGGAATAGGATTACCAGACCAGATCAGCAGACTTTCCTGCGCCTGGCGCGTTGGAAACAACTGCCTTATGGCGGGCTGGGAAAGTGTAAGCATCCCCGGTTTTATCTCGGCATCATTCCAGGATTCGAGAAAATGATTATCGGGACAAACATATTGCGAAGCTTCAGCAGTTTCGTTTTTGTGTGTAGCCAGTGACACCACCAGCTCACATTGTGTAATTAGTTGTTCAAGTTCTTCCCCTAACGGAAAATCATAAACCGGGTTAACATCATAAAATATTACCCCGCCAACCTGGTTATTCCTGATGCGTTCAATTAACGCGTACGTCTCAGCATCTCTTCCTTTTCTGCTCAGCAGGGGAGTTCCGAGATCAATGGTATTGCCGTAGTTTCCAAGCATTACATTGATTGCATTTACAATCAGCTGTATACCGGTATCGTTTGAGCCTGAAATAACGATTGAACTTCCCTGAGACTGCAGAAGCTGACTGACTAAATCATCAGTGCTCATACCGGGATCGGGTGAGCTGAAAGTTCTTGCAAGCTT
>RPPD01000693.1 GCA_003818675.1 Spirochaetaceae bacterium | reverse complement strand
GTAGGGCATGACGTGGAGGGGCGTGTAGTGTACGGATGTTCCGATGCCTGCCTCATTTAGCTTTTCAATGAACTCGTTGCGTGTAATAGTGAGTTTGTCAGGAACAATACGGATAATGTACAAATGCCACGCATGGGAAGAACAAGGTTCCGGCCGGATCAGAAAATCAAGTCCTGAAAAGCCTTTGGCATACATTTCAGCTATTGCCCGTCTTCTTTCAAGAAAATCCGCGGCTCGCTTTAGCTGTACCCTGCCAATGGCCGAAGCCAGATCAGTGAGGTTGTACTTGAAACCCGGTTCCACGATTTCATAGTACCAGCTGTTTTTTGCAGATGTATAGCGATCCCATGCTTCACGATCTATCCCGTGTGTGCGCATCACGCGCATTCGCCCGGCCGCATCAACATCATCTGTTATAACCATGCCGCCTTCACCTGTTGTGATTGTCTTGTTGGCATAAAAGGAAAATACACCGAGCTTTCCGAACCTGCCTGCGAAACGATTGTTGATGGCAACAGGAAATGCGTGCGCGCAGTCCTCTATCACGGGAATATTTTTACTGTCAAAAATCTGCGAGAGAGCGTCCATGTCCGCGATCCGCCCTGCCATATGCACGGGAATGGCCGCGGAGATCTTGCCGTTGTATTTTATGAGCACTTTTTCCGCCTGGACAGGTGACAAGTTGAAGCTACACTCGTCTATATCTGCGAAAATCGGATGTGCGCCTACATAGCGGATTATCTCTGCTGTGGCTGCGAATGTGTAGGGTGTTGTGAGCACATATGTGTCAGGCTGTATGCCGCATGATTCAAGCGCAAGATGAAGCCCTGCAGTGCCAGAGGCCACAGCGAGCGCGCATGAAGCACCTGTATATGCCGCAAATTCTTTTTCAAAGGCAAGGGTGACCTTGCCCGTGGTAAGCCAGCCTGACCGCATAACTGCGAGTACGGCATCTTCTTCTTCCCTGCCCATGGCTGGTTTTGCGAATGGTATGTTATCAGTTGAACTGTTCATTGTACGCGTAGGAAAATGACGGAATGGTTTCACCAAGGATTTTTTTAAGCACTTCCCTGTTCCTGAAGACCACTGGATTCCTTTTGTCAAAATAGCAGATCGGCTTGAGTTTTGCAAGTATCGAATCAATGTCCCCTGTAACAAAGGGTTTGCGCCTGAGTTTGGAAATTTTCTGAAAATCAGTGGGTTCGAGGCTCTCCTCGTCGCGGAAGAGTTTTTCATCCAGGCGTTCGCCAGGTCTCAAGCCAGTGACAGTTATTTTAATGTCCTTTTCAGGCACATAGCCGTTGAACTGGATGAGCTGGTTAATGATGTCCTTGATCAGGACCGGTTCGCCCATGTCCAGGATGTAGAGTTCCCCGCCAGTCCCGGTTCCGCCGGCCTTAAGCACGAGCGACACGGCCTCGGGGATCGTCATGAAGAATCTCCTGGCATCAGGGTGTGTGAGCGTCACAGGTCCGCCCGCAGCGATCTGTCTCTGAAACAAGGGCAGGATGCTCCCGCGGGATCCCAGGACATTTCCAAAGCGTACG
>RPPD01000692.1 GCA_003818675.1 Spirochaetaceae bacterium | reverse complement strand
GGTTGCCACGGACAATCCCAAGACCGCTCTTATTTACTGCTATGAGAAGGGCGCCAAGAACAAACTGGGAGAAGTCATCTCCTCACGCATCACCATGTTCTTCATGTTTGAAGGCAATGAGGAAATCATGACGCCAGAGGGATGGAAACTTTTTGACGCCGCGGTCAAGTACACTTTCGCCAGGTAAATATTTTTTAATCATTTGATTTGGTAATGGGCAGAGGGTGGATTCCAAACCCGCTGCCCATTTTTTATAGCACTGGCCGGATTTTGGGAATACGGAGGCAGAGCATGATAAAAAATCAGCACGAAGTTGTACCTATTGCAAAAATATTACGCGTCGTATGCATCGCTGTAATTGGAGCAGTTGTTTTTTCTTTCCTCCTCTCTTGCGCTGGTACTTCTGTGCAGGCCCCAGGAGAAAAACCTGGTACAGATTCATCAGATTCCATTGCGCTTCCCAAAAACTGGTTTTTCACACCGGAACAGTTTGGCAATGCCCCGGTACCGGTGACAGCGGGTGATCGCGGTATGAAAGAAGTCTTTCCCGGCGCGCAGGGTTTTGGCATTTACACAAAGGCGGGCAGGGGCGGACAGGTCCTCCGCGTTACAAACCTGGCTTCCTCCGGGGCAGGTTCTCTCCGTGAGGCCCTGGAGACATCTGGTCCGCGGATAGTCATATTTGAAAAGGGCGGGATCATCGACCTGAAAATGAAGGGATTGACTGTTGTTGATCCCTATCTCACAGTCGCGGGACAGACTGCGCCGTTGCCCGGCATTACAATAATCCGCGGCAACCTTCTTGTTGCCACACATGACGTGCTTGTCCAGCACATCGCGATCAGGGCTGGTGACGGCGGAGACATGAAAAGACAGGGCTGGGAGCCGGATTGCCTGTCAGCCGCCGGGTCCAACAGTTACAACGTGGTCTTTGACCATTGCTCTGTGAGCTGGGGCATAGACGAGGGTGCAAGCATTTCGGGAGACAGGACACTGGGTCCCATGAAAACAACCCGCTTTGCGACAATTTCAAACTGCATCATAGCGGAAAACTTAAGCCTGTCCACGCACAGCAAGGGAGAACATTCCAAGGGCAGTCTTATTCATGACTTTTGCCAGTATATAGCGGTTATTGGCAATTTATATGCGCACAACAGGGACCGCAATCCGTATTTCAAGGCATTCTGCCTTGGTATCGCCGCCAACAATTTTTTATACAATCCGGGCCAGAATGCGATCAGGCTGGATTACGTTGACAGCGAATGGATTGGAGCGTCCATGAAACCGGAGAACGGACGCGTTTCTGTTGTTGGAAACGTAATGCAGCGGGGCGCGGACACAAAGCAGGGTTTGGTCTTGATCACAGGCAGGGGGGATCTTTTCCAGAAGGACAATTCCTACTTTCCCGCTCCTCCGCGTGAGGCAACCGCAGTCAACATTGCCCTGGGAAGGTTTACCGAGCTTGCCAAGCCGGCTGTCTGGCCTGAGGGTTTTGTCGCGCAGGATTCAGCAGCCGTGCGGGATCATGTGCTTGCAAATGCCGGCATG
>RPPD01000691.1 GCA_003818675.1 Spirochaetaceae bacterium | reverse complement strand
TGAAGAGGATGACCCGGAACTCGCAGAAGAAATCAAGAAGCGCATGTTCGTATTCGAAGACATTGTCCTACTGGACGACCGTGCAATACAGAAAGTGCTGCGTGAAGTTGACACAACCGAGCTTGCCAAGGCGCTTAAGGCCGTGGACTCGGAAGTGCAGGACAAGATATTCAGGAACATGTCGCGCCGCGCTTCCACACTTCTGAAGGAAGACATGGAGTACATGGGCCCAATAAGGTTGAAAGATGTGGAGGAATCGCAGCAGAAGATCGTCGCAATCATCCGCAAGCTTGAGGAACATGGTGAAATCGTAGTTGCGCGCGCGGGTGAAGACGAACTCGTGGTGTAAGGAGGGGATAGAATGGCTAAGAATGTATTCAGGCCGCAGGAAGTGGTCAATCTGCCCCGCAAGGTCTTCATAGAACCTCCCAGGTTCATAAAAGAAGAAGAGCCGGTTCAGGTTATTGAAGAAGTCTCGGAAATCCCTTCAGCTAACACACCTGGCCTCCAGGAATACATGAGGGAGGCAGAGGAGTTCAGGAACAAGTGGGAGACAGAGAAAGGCCAGATGGTAGCGGACGCAAAAACCACGGCTGACAAAATCATAAAGGAAGCGGAACAGATAGCCTTTGAAGAGGTCAGGAAAAAGACCAACCAGTCGCAGAAGATACGCCAGGACGCAGAGGCTGATGCCAAAAAGATAATTGACACTGCACAGAAAGAGGCCGAGGAGCTTAAGGCTGCAGCCACCCAAAAGACAGAACAAATAGAGAATGAAGCCTTTGAACGGGGCTACCGCGAGGGACATGAGCAGGGCTTCAAGGGCGGCAAGGACGAGGTCGATCGTCTGATAGAACGATTGCACCTGATACTCTCCAAGGCCATAGAAAAGCGGAATGAAATAATAGAGGTTTCGGAAACACAGCTGGTAAACCTGGTACTGCTCATTTCAAAGAAGGTAATTAAAGTCATATCTGAAAACCAGAAGAACGTTGTAATAAACAATGTGATACAGGCGCTCCGCAAGCTGAAGAGCCGCGGAGACGTAGTGATTAGAGTGAACTTAAGTGATCTGGAACTCACCACGGAACACATCAAGGATTTCATGAAAATGGTTGAAAACGTGAAATCGGTCACGGTCCTTGAGGACAGCTCTGTGGACAAGGGCGGATGCATCATAGAGACGGATTTTGGCCAGATTGACGCTCGCATCTCAAGCCAGCTGCATGAAATAGAGGAAAAGATCGTGGAACTCATGCCGATACGTGTGACCGGCGAATCGTAAAGTGGGGGGGGGAAAATGCCGTGGGAATGTTTGACAAGTACACAACTGTACTGGAAAAAATAGAGACCATAAAATGGACAGGCGTCATTGAGCGCATCCAGGGGCTGCTTGTTGAGAGTCACGGTCCGCATGCAGTTGTGGGCGAGCTCTGCCAGATCCTGGTGCCCAAGGGCCGCGGGACTGTCTGGGCCGAGGTCGTGGGACTCCGTGGAAAGACCGTCCAGCTCATGCCCTATGAGGAAATGGAAGGCATCGAGGTGGGCAATATGGTAAG
>RPPD01000690.1 GCA_003818675.1 Spirochaetaceae bacterium | reverse complement strand
TACAGGGAAACAAGATTGTCATAGCGACCACCAGAACAGACAGAACCTATATCTGGAAGTTTTGATAAAAAAGTTTCAAAAACAACGCCAGTATAGTAGTCAAGACCGCGGGTTATGGATGTGTCAAATACAAAGTATCCCTGTATACCGAGTTCCTTGAAGCAACTGCCGAGCTGTTCCATACGTATGACACAGGGATTGTCATTGCCTACAGCGTCAGAGCATTTTTTCAAAGTTGAATGAAAATCCGGAAGCGGAGAAATAAACTCCAGGATTTTCTTGGAGATTTCCGGCTTGAGATAGGTTGAAAGTTCAGCTGATACAATATCAGATCCCTGCTTTTTTATCTTGTCCACGGCGCGCAGGATCTCAACGGAATGGTTCTCGCATAAAAGCTTTGAGAGCAGGGCATTGAATATTCCGCGGTGGGAGATGTGTATCTTGAAATCATCAATCCCCAGGGTTTTCATGCTGCGATACATAAGAACCAGTATTTCAAGATCGGCAGAGAGAGAATCAGAGCCTACGCAGTCAAAGTCGCATTGCATAAACTCCCGAAATCGTCCGGCATGGGGTTTTTCGCCGCGCCAAACCTTGGCAATGTGGTAACGCCTGAAGGGAAGTGAAATCTCGTGTCTGTGCTGGGCAAGAAAACGGGCAAACGGGACAGTGAGATCAAATCTGAGAGCCACCTGGCGTTCACCCTGATCCATGAAGGTGTATACCTGTTTTTCCGTTTCACCTCCGCTTTTCCCAAGAAGGATTTCAGCGTATTCTATGGCGGGCGTGTCAATGGGTACGAAACCAGCCTGTCGGAAAACAGTCTCCAGTCTTCCAATAAGGGATTTTCGGGATGTTTCAGAAGAAGGAAGAAAATCCCTGAATCCTTTAAGCAGTTTGGGTTCAATAAGAGATTTCACAGTATTATCCTTTCATTATTGAATAAACACTATACCGGGAAATGAGAATAATATCCAGTGGTTGTCCCAAAAGTTCCAATAACGCGTGGCAACTCTTTGGGACAAACAATAAGTTTCGATGAGATTATTTGTCAGATCAGAAAATACATCTAAGCTAAAAGTTCTTTTATTTTGGGATTTACAAAAAAAAGGCCGGCAGTATGATTGCCGGCCAAAAATATCAGATAACGGGATTATCCGTTGGGAACAGCAGATTCAAGGGCAATTGTCTCAAGAATCTGGTCAACCTTTTCTGTATAGTTGAGCGGATCACTTGTCCTGGCTTCATTTAAATATGATTTTGCCTTGTCAAAGTTGTTGTCAGCATAGGCATTTACGCCGATTGCATAGCTTATCAGGGCACCAGGTGCCTTTAGATCCCTGGCCTTGATATAGTAAACCTCTGCATCAACATAATTTTTCTTGTTGTAGCTTATAAGACCAAGGTAATAGTATGGGATATAGCTTTCACCACCGCGTGAAAGTGAATTGTTGAAAATCTCGGATGCTTTGTCAAATTCATTATTGGTGTAAAGAGCAACACCCTCTGAAATGAGATCAGAATACGTCTTTAATCCGCTTACATAGGCGACAAAGTCT
>RPPD01000689.1 GCA_003818675.1 Spirochaetaceae bacterium | reverse complement strand
TACATTCCCGAAATGGGATCGCCCATTTTCAGGATTTTCGCATCGCATGAACGCCTCATCCACCCCCGGGAGCTCGCGAGGGTCAAGATCGAGACGAATGAGATGGAAGACATCCTGGCGGTCTGTCCTCCCGAGCTTGCGGTGAATCCTCCCGAAGGCTCGGAGCCGTCAGGACGAAGTTCCGGGGCACCGGGCCTTCGGTCGTGTGACCACGATTCTGTGACCATGACCTTTGGCCTTCGGCCTTCGGGAGGATTGGGGCGGAAGGTCAACCTCGACCCCGGAATACTGGATTACGACAAGTTCGTGCTCGCTTCCGCCAAGTACAATGGGCAGAAGGTCTACCTTGACATGGGCATCTGGGCGGACCTGACACTCCATTACGAAAAAGGGAAATTTGATCCGTATCCGTGGAGTTTCCCGGATTTCAAGAGCCGGATCTACGACGGGGCCTTCATGGAAATGCGGCGACTGTACAAAGACCGGCGAAAAAACAAAGAACCTGGCGGTTTTACGAAGTGACGCGTCACCCATTACCTGTAACTTTTGAAAGGGATCTTCTCATGGGCCATGAACCATCCATAGCGACCTTCATCCTGATCGGGCTATCGGCCGGGTTGATTTCCGGCCTTTTTGGAATCGGCGGCGGGATCATCATCGTCCCCGCCCTGATCTACCTGGCGGGTTTTTCCCAGCTCACGGCCACGGGTACGAGCCTTGCGATCCTGCTTCCGCCCGTGGGACTTGCCGCCGTGCTGGTCTACTACAGGAATGGACACGTCAACATGCGAGCCGCAATCATCATCGCCGTCTTCCTTTTTATCGCCGCTTGGGTCAGTTCGCATTTTGCTCATAGAATTAACGAAAATTATCTACGACTGATTTTTGGAGTTTTCGTCGCGGCGATTGGGATATATATTATCATGACCAGCTTCAAAAAGATATAGTTAAAGTTTTTCTTGACAAAAACTGAAAAATCATTTATATTTCAAATAATATTTAGACGTGTTCTTATGTACAACTTTTTATTATCAAATCAAGAAGGCTTATGTTCAGAGAGAGTTATCAAAGAAAACAATTTATTTCGCTCTTTTTGGGAGTGTTGTTTTTTAGCGCCTTTTTTCTTGCCGCATTCCATCATCATGATGATGGAAGAATCATCGATGACTGCCCCATATGTAATTTTAAAGTCAACACCCATTGTGAAATCCTGGCGGATTTTTCAGCGATTGTTTTAATTCTGGTCTTTCTTCGCATACTTAGTAAAAGTACATATCTTCCCCCAGTATTACGGTTCCACTCTTTTAACATTTTCCCCACAGGCCCCCCAGCCATTCTTTAGTTTTCATTTACTTCAAACATTGATCTTTCGTCCTGTTGCGTATGAGGATGAGAGCACGATTTTATTTGATATCCGGGTGTCTATATGAATCACCTTGATGCTTATTTAAAAGGGTATTGAGAAATAGCTCTCATTGGATTGTGGAGGTCGTAAGATGAAGAGAAAAACCGCCATTGTCAGCGTATTTCTTTTATTGATAAGTTCCAGGACGTTCACACAGGAGC
>RPPD01000688.1 GCA_003818675.1 Spirochaetaceae bacterium | reverse complement strand
TGGTAGCTGATATTTCTGAAAAGGTATCGGGCATTTCCAGCAGTTTTACTTCAATTCTGAATGACATGACCTCTGTAACAGAGATAGGCAAGGCAAACAAGGGGCACTCTGAGAGTCTGCTGAAAGAGATCGAACTCATGAAAAACGAGCATTGACAAATGAGCGATTTAACACCTGTTCCTGTTGCGGTTCTTGGCGCAGGGGGATATGCAGGTCATCACATAGAATTCATCACCCACCTTGCCACGGAAAATCGCGCGTTTCTTTCTGCAGTCGTCATCCGTGACCCAGACAGACCTGGATATCGCGAGATAGAAACCAGATGTGCCCGGGCGGGCGCCGTGATCTACCGCAGCATGGAAGACCTTCTTCACAAGGAGGCAGGAAGAACACAGCTTGTTGTCATACCCTCGCCAATCCATCTGCATGCAGGTCAGTCACAGGCTGCGCTTAAGGCCGGATATCATGTACTTTGCGAAAAACCTGCTGCAGGGACCGTGGAGGAAACCTCTTCCATGATGAGTACATCCCGCGATACAGGCTTGTTGCTCGCCGTAGGCTATCACCAGATTTTTTCCACTGGTGTGCAGGAAATGAAAAAAGTGGCTGTTTCAGGCCGTATGGGAAAACTTTTAAAGGCGAAAACCATTGCGCTTCTGCCCAGACCTGAAAGCTATTACAAGCGCAATTCCTGGGCAGGCAGGCTTTCAGTGGAAGGCACAAATATCTATGATTCACCACTCCAAAACGCAACCAGCCACCAGCTTAATAACATGCTTTACATCGCAGGTGCTTCCCATCATGAATCTGCCGGTGTGGCGGAAGTATATGGGGAAAACTATCGCCTTAAACCAATCGAATCAGCTGACACGCAGTATATCCGCATCAGGACAAATGATGGAGCTGTTCTGCACCAGTGGGCATCACATGCCTGCGAAGTCAGGGAATATCCGCTGCAGGAATTCTTTTTTGAAAACGGAAAAATGGAGCTTATCCATTCGAATCCGGCCATCATCCGCTTTTATGAAAACAAAAACGGCTTTCCGGTTATTTGCCGGGAGATGGAGGATGACAGCGATTCAAACAGGCATCTTGTATACCATAATATCTTTGATGCCATGTCCGGAAAAGCAGTTGTTCTTTCTTCAATTTTCAATTCCTGGCAGGAGACACTCTGCGTCCAGATGTGTTTTCAATCCTCCTCTGGTGTTGTTCAACTGGACTCATCCCAGGGGGATATTATTCAGGCATCTGGAGACAGAAACATGGTCATCAGGGATATTGTACCGCTTTTAAAAAAATTGTATAAACAGGAAATAGGATTTTACGATGCCAGTGTTCCATGGGCCAGAAAGAGCCGGGAGCTAAAACGTACAGAACCCTAAAAAACAGCATATTTTTTTGGAGGAAATCATGGCTCGCTACAAACGCATGCAAGTATTATCAAAGATGGAAGAAATCGGACAGGTACCAGTCTTCTATGAGCCGGATCTGGAAACTGCAAAACAGATTGTCAAAGCCTGCGCAGATGGCGGCGCGACAGCCCTTGAGATGACCAACCGCGGTG
>RPPD01000687.1 GCA_003818675.1 Spirochaetaceae bacterium | reverse complement strand
GGCGTTCGGCATGGAGCGCATGATGGGCCGCATAGACACTCCGGTGCGCAAGGTTTTAAATTATGCCGCGGACCTTTTTTTAAAGACTTATCCCGTCGTATACGTGCACACAGTCATCGGCACGGATTCCGGGGGCAGGCTTGCGGTCAAGGGCCTTTTCATTTCCGATGACGAGCAGGGTTTCAGGCAAGCCGCAGAGCTTTCCTTGAAGGTGAACTTCGAGATTCTGGACAAGCCTTTGAAAAAGGTTGTTGTCTGGATGGACCCGGCTGAGTTTCGGAGTGCATGGCTTTGCAACAAAAGCATCTATCGCACGCGTATGGCAATAGCTGACAAGGGTGAACTGATTGTGCTTGCACCAGCCATGAAGGAGTTCGGTGAGGACCCGCAAATAGACAGTCTGATCAGAAAATATGGCTATCACGGCACACCCAGGGTTCTTGCCTGGGTGAAGGAAAACGAGGATCTGCGGGATAATCTTTCCGCGGCCGCGCACCTCATCCATGGTTCAACCGAAGGCCGCTTCAAGGTCACATATTGCCCAGGGGCTCTCACAAAAGAAGAAATCGAGAAGGCAGGTTACACCTACGAAGATCTGTCCTCCATGATGAAGAAATATGATCCTGAAAAACTGAAAGATGGTTTTAACACCATGCCAGATGGAGAGGAAATTTACTTCATATCGCGTCCCGCCCTGGGCCTCTGGGCCTGGAAGGGCAAGCTGGGAGATTGATAGCAAGCTTTTTGCTTTTAACATTTTTGTGAACAATAGCGCAGCCCTTATAAAAGCGGCGCTTTTTAAAGAAATGGAAGGAGAGTAATTATGAAACAGGCTGATATCGGCCTCGTGGGTCTAGCGGTTATGGGGGAAAACCTCGTGCTCAACATGGAGAGCCATGGGTTCACGGTCGCGGTCTTCAACAGGACCGTGTCCAAGGTGGATGGTTTCGTGAACGGGAGGGGCAAGGGTAAAAACGTCATCGGCGCCCATTCGATCGAGGAGTTCGTGAAAACCATAAAGACGCCGCGCAAGATCATGATCATGGTAAAGGCGGGCCAGGCGGTTGACGATTTTATCGACCAGATCATCCCGCATCTTTCAAGCGGAGACATCCTGATTGACGGCGGCAATTCGCATTTCCCTGACACCATCAGGAGAACAGCGTACGTGGAAAGCAAGGGTATGCGCTACATCGGTACCGGTGTTTCCGGCGGTGAAGAGGGAGCACTTACAGGACCCTCGCTCATGCCGGGTGGATCGCCCTCTGCATGGCCTGAGGTAAAATCCATTTTCCAGGCGATTGCAGCAAAGACATCAGACGGCACGCCATGCTGTGACTGGGTTGGTGAAAACGGCGCTGGCCATTTTGTAAAAATGGTACACAACGGCATAGAATACGGCGACATGCAGCTCATCTGCGAAGCCTACCAGATCATGCGCGATTACCTTGGCATGAGCGCGGACGAAATGCACGATGTGCTAAAGGAATGGAACAAGGGAGACCTTGACAGCTACCTGATTGAGATCACCAGGGACATCCTGGCCTACAAGGACGAAGACGGCAAACCCAT
>RPPD01000686.1 GCA_003818675.1 Spirochaetaceae bacterium | reverse complement strand
TATATCCTGAGCTTTTTCGCGATCATCCTCAACACGATATTCATTTTCGACAAAAAAAATACAACACTGAAAAAAACAGCGATAACAATGACGTACTTTTTCACCTCGATTGTGGTCGTCGGCATTGTAAGCGAGATCATCCTCCCGTTCATGGGCATCGATTTTCCCGAAACATCAAATGTGGCGATTGCGATCGGTTTCATTCCCATAGGTTATCTGGTATGGAAAAACAAGATATTCGACATTTCGCCCGAGACCGCAGTTGACAACATCCTGGGTTCCATGACGGATTCGCTCATTCTGGTCAACCATGAGGGGAAAATTCGATTTGCAAACCAGGCAGCTTCAGACCTTTTGGAATACACCCAAATGGAACTGCAGGACAAGACGTTCATGGCAATCATCCCTGCGGATGAAAACACACTCGCCTCCATGGGAAGCGAAAAGGGAATACAGGCACTTGACGGGATCCATTATCTTGAATCCGCTTTCCTCACCAAATATGGAAAAATTATTCCTGTCTCAATTTCATTGTCACAGCTTTTCATGAAAGGCAACAGTCACACCCTTGGATTTGTATGCATAGCCCGTGACATCACTGAGCGCAGGAAAAGGGAGGCTGAACTTGAAGACTATCGTCATCACCTGGAGGATCTTGTCCGCCTGCGGACCGCGAAGCTGCGGGAGAATTACCAACGCTACATCACCCTCTTTCATGAGTCTCCATCCGCACTTTTGGAGGTGAACCTCAAGACACTTTTTCAAAAACTGGACGAGTTACGTGAACTTGGGTGCAGAGACATCATAGGTTTTTGCATGGAACATCCGCTCCAGGCCATACGATTGATAAGACACCTGGAAATCTGCCAGGTCAACCGTTCACTCCTGCAGCTCTTTGACGTTGAAAACCAGCAAAATGTTTCAAGTGGCCTTCACATGCTTTTACGGAAAAAGAGTTTTATAATTTTAATGTCAATTCTTGAATCGCTTTTTAACGGTGATCTGGAGGTTGAAACCAATGGTGTAATCTACAGACCGGACTTCAGCGAGCGCTTTGTGATCATGCGCCTCTCCATGGTGGAGGATGGCGATCAGACATACAAAAGGGCAATTGTATCCATAGTAGACATCACAGCCCAGAAAAGGGCACTGGAGGAACGTGCTGAACTGGAGGAACAACTCCGTCATGTGCAGAAAATGGAAGCCCTGGGAATTCTTGCCGGTGGAATAGCCCATGATTTCAACAACCTTTTGACAGGCATCCATGGGTACTCGGACATTGTCAAGCATGAACTTGGTCCTGCCTCACCATTAAACAAAGAGATGGATATTATAGAAACAACCGTGCACAAGGCCGCAGGCCTTGTGCGCCAGCTTTTAAACTTTGCCCGCAAGGGTAAACAGCACAATGTCGTCTTTGACATGCACATGATCATTGATGAGGTGATGACAATCCTCAAGCATTCGATAGACAAGCGGATAAGAATTGTACGCGAGCTTGAGGCCGAGCAGGCATTCATAACAGGAGACCCGGGGCAGATAGAACAAGTGATTGTCAATCTTTCCGTAAACGCCT
>RPPD01000685.1 GCA_003818675.1 Spirochaetaceae bacterium | reverse complement strand
AGTCCAACATCAAACTTTCTTTTCGCACCTGCCAGGCTCATGTAGCGTATCTTACCGAAGACTTCGCGCTCACCCCAGGCCCTGTCATGCACGCCGCCAATTGCCCAAGCGCAGCCTGCATACCCGTTTGGATCACGTCCGTCCAGCGCATACTTGTCATTGAGGTAAACCGCGGTGCGCATTGCCTCGCGCGGGGATGCGCTCCATTCAAGGATTTTCTTTGCCCAGTACATGCGCATCCATCCGTGCATGCGTCCAGTGACAAGCAGTTCACTTTGCGCTTTGTTCCATAGTTCATCATGTGTCCGGCCTGTTTCAAAATTGCTGCGCGAATATGTATATTCGCGGCTGTCGTGTGCGTGTGACAAAAGCGTCTGCCTCGCCCATTTAGGAAAACCGTCAAAACCGTCATAGTGACTGTTGTAGAAACATAAATTGTCTGCAAGCTCGCGGCGGACAATCAACTCATCCATGAAAACAGGGGTTGATGGATGAAGCGCGAATTTTTTCTCTGCTTCAAGCGCCACGCGTTGTGCGGATATCTGGCCAAAGTGCAGGTAGGGCGAAAGCCCCGATACTGCGTCCGCATTCGGATCATTTCGTTTTTCAGCGTATTTGTCATACCTGTTATCCAGGAAATCATCAAGCACACACATGCCTGCTTTGGTGCCGGGGACGCTGCCGGGCACCGTGTTCCTGTTCATGGATATATTTTCCGGCCATCAGGTTTTACCGGCAGTCACAGACTCATAAGCCGGCATATTGCGCAGGTGCGGGAACTCTTCCATGAACCCGTCAAGCACGCGGTTTATTTTTGGACGCAGGGTGTAGGCGCCATACTCCTGTTTCGGCGAGGCGATCCAGCATGGCACGATGTTGTGTGCGTCAACTTCCCAGGCAGGGATTGTCAACGCCTTGATGACCGCGGCCTTCCACACGCGCTTTATTTCAAGCGGATCAAAGTCAGTCACGAGCATGGATGCGGGAAGCTTCCGGCACAGGGCGGGTATCACCCCGACAGGATCGCCCCTCCGGAGAATGAACGGAATATTTTTTGCCGCGAGCAGGTCCGCTGTCTCCTGCAGACCGGCAAGCATGAACGAGTACTGCCGCTCTCCGGCGCCAAGGAATCCCGGGACAAGGCAAAATACAACGACGAGCGGCATCTTTTTTGCCAGAGCCTCCTGTTGCGCAAAAAAAAGCGCCCAGTTGTCCCGGGCGCGCTGGTCGCGGCTCATCCAGTAGACAACCGGGCCCTTGTTTTCAACACCTGCCTGAAGCAGACGAATGCGTTTTTCATTCATACCCATGACTAAACCAATATCCAGGAACTTCCGGCAGAAAAGCCGGGTACTTTGTTAACGGGTAATATTAGCTGCTTATCCGGCCACAATGGTCAGTTGTTTGTTTATTTTCCGTATCATCGCAATTTGCCAGGTAGAAAGCTGGAAAAAATTGCCGTCCTTTCGTTTAAAAACAATCACTGTGCCACGGTCTGTTTTAATCATTGAAATCTCCGCAAGATCACGGGCATATATTTCCCAAATATATTGTCCTGCTGATATATCAACCTTTTCAAACTTTT
>RPPD01000684.1 GCA_003818675.1 Spirochaetaceae bacterium | reverse complement strand
CGTTTCCATTGTCTCTGATCAGCAAAACCAGGCTTGATGTGTGTGTCCTCTGCACAGACAGTTCAAGCATGTCTGCGCCCGAGTGCTTTTTGACATTGCTCATGGCCTCCTGGATTATCCTGAAGACCGAAAGCTCCATGGCTTCGGGAAGTCTTCCAAGTCCGGAATCAATTTTCAGTTCTACATTAATGCCGGAATACTCGGTCCAGTTGGAGACGAACGAGCTGATGGCGGCGGAGAGACCGTGATTGTCAATTGTAGGCGGTCGCAGGTCACTGCAGACCTGGCGCAAGCCCGCCACGACATCCCTTATCCCGAAACGGATCCGCTGAAGTTTCCGTTTCTGTTCAGGATCAGAGGCCCCCTGTTCGGCTTCCTCTATCTGAAAATTGTATCCCAGAAGGTCCTGAATGATCTGGTCGTGGATTTCCCTGGCAAGGGCCTTCCGTTCCGCTTCGCGCTCGGTCAGAAGCCTTCTTGACGCATCCTGCAGCGCAATGTTCAGCGTGTCCAGGGCGGAAAGCTGGCTGCGCAATTGGACAATGAGCTGGCGGTTTAATGAGTCCTGCTGTTCAAGGCTTTGGCGAAGGAACGCCTGCGTTTTTTTCAGCTCCTCGGCCTGTTTCTGTGCCGCGTGATATTGTTCAAAGGCCCAGATAACCGGGGTTATCTGGTCTTTCCTGCTTGAGCCCACGATGAGTTCCACTATCTCCTGCGGTGTGGATTCATCGGTTCTAAGAAGCGCTATCTGTTGGCCCTGGAAGAGGACCAGGATCTTGTCCGTAACCGCGAAGATATGTTTCATGTCATAGCTGTTGAGGATTACGGCGACCCCGGTCTTGGCGAGCTCGTGAATTTTGGCCATCACCTTTTCCTGCACATCGTAGCTTAAGGGTGCCATCGGGTCGTCCATCAGGAGGAGAGAGGCGGGCTGACAAAGTGCCCTGGCAATGGCTATTATCTGGCGCTGCTCATTGGAAAAATTGGCAATTTTTTCGTATAACAATGATTTGTGGACGCTAAGTTTTTCAAGGATTTTTTCCGTGCCCGAGTACATTGCATTGTCATCGGGCATCATGGTTCGTGGTTTTGGCCGCTTAATCTCATGACCCAGATAAATGTTTTGTATCACTGAGAGGTTTTCAACCAGTTGGGGCGTCTGGTAGATTGTCTGGATTCCCGCCCGCCTGACTGTTACGGGTGACCGGAACACGTATTTGCTGCCCAAAAAGCGTATGGTTCCGGTACTGGGTTTCTGCATCCCGGAAAGCAGGCTGAAGAGCGTGGATTTCCCTGAACCCGGTTGTCCCACGATTCCCATGACTTCGCCTGGTTTCAGGTCAAATGTGATTCCGGCGAGGGCAGAGAGAGACCCGAATTTTTTACCAAGATTCCTGACTTCAATAATTTTTTTGTGTCCGGTCGTATTTGACATCAGGGACTGTTATTGTAGAACAAACACAGCACCTGCGCAATATCGCACACCGCTCGATTGCTGCGCAATAATAAGCCTGACTTATTTGCGCTTTTTCCTCGTATATACGTCAAAGATCACGGCCAGGGCGAGCACAATTCCCCTGACAACATACT
>RPPD01000683.1 GCA_003818675.1 Spirochaetaceae bacterium | reverse complement strand
TCGTTCTCATCCCTGAACAGCATGACAGCGCACTGCCTGCATGCACCTACTGAGCCCATGGCAGGATGCCAGCAAAAATACGGGACGTTAAATCCCAGCTCAAGGCATGTATCCAGAAGGTTCCTGCCTTCAACCACTTCAAATTTTTTACCGTCAATCTGTATAGTGACCATAATTTACCTCCACGGGCATTTTTTTTCAGTAATATGTTTCTCAAAATCGGGCAGAAAATACTTCAGGGCGCTCTGAAGTGGCTCCATTGCACCCGGTGCCAGAGCACAGAACGTACGTCCCGGAGCCATTAAATAAGTATGGTATTTCAATATTTCGATGTCTTCAGGTGTTCCTCTTCCTTCTTCAATGGCGAGAAGGGTCTTTTCGCTCCAGGGAAGTCCTTCACGGCAGGGAGTGCACCATCCGCATGACTCCTGGGCAAAAAAATGTATGAGGTTATGCAGAAATGCCACAGGGCATGTACGGTCGTCAAGCACTATGATGGTTCCGGTGCCAAGCCTGCTTCCTGCTTTCACAGGCTGAATGAAATCCAGTTTAACATCCAGGTGCTCCTCTATCATAAAATCCGTGGAGGCACCGCCGGGCAATGCTCCCCTGAATTGATAGCCTTTTTTCATGCCTCCTGCATGTTCCTCGAGTATCTCGCGCATGGTAGTGCCCATTGGCAGTTCCCAAAGGCCGGGGTTCTCAACATTTCCGCTTATCCCGTACAGCTTCGTTCCGCCGTCCTCGCTTTTGCTGAGCTTTTTGAACCATTCAGCCCCGTTATTTACAATATGCGGCACACAACAGACAGTCTCAACGTTATTGACAATGGTAGGCTTCCCGAATAGGCCGCTGGTCTGGGGAAATGGAGGTTTTGCCCTGGGAGTTGCCCGTCCTCCTTCCAGTGCGCTCAGCAATGCAGTTTCTTCACCGCATATATAACGCCCGGCGCTGGAATGAATGTGGAGGTCGAGTGAAAATCCGCTGCCAAGTATATCAGCGCCAAGGTATCCTGCCTTATATGCCTCCTTTATTGCTTCATCAAGAAGGCTCTCCGCCTTCTTGTATGCCCATCTTAAAAAAACATAGGCCACCGAAGCCTCAATTGCATAGGAGCTGATGATTATGCCTTCAATGAGCTGGTGCGGGTTTCCTTCAAGAAGATACCGGTCCTTGAAAGTGCCCGGTTCCATCTCGTCAGCATTTACCACAAAATATTTCTGGTCCGGCGAACCTTCGCCGCATGGCACAAAACTCCATTTAAGGCCGGTGTTGAAGCCAGCGCCTCCTCTGCCTTTGAGGTTGGAATCCTTCACAAGCTGAATAACTTCATCCGTTGACATTTTTATCATTTTCCTTAACGACTGGTAACCGCCTTTATCCGTGTATTCCTTCAGGGTAAGTGGCTTGCCGCGCCGGGGATCAATATGTGATGTCAGAGGATATTCCATAAAAAATCTATTTATATTGCTCAAGGATCAGTGAAATTTTATCCTTATCAAGATCTGTATGCAGATCATTATCCACCATCATTGCCGGGGCATGGTCGCATGTTCCCAGGCAGGGAATGGGAAGAAGGGTGAACCTGTTG
>RPPD01000682.1 GCA_003818675.1 Spirochaetaceae bacterium | reverse complement strand
TGTGAGCGGAGAGTAGCTGGTTCGGGGGAAGGCCTGACCTGATCCTCCCTTTGCTGGGGAAGTCGCGGAGGAGGGAGGCGATGGTTGTGTTGTTCAGGTCGATGGCGATTTTCAGGAGTTCGCCCATGATGCGTTTGTTACCCCAGAGAAGATTTTCGTTCTTTATTCTGAGGATGAGGTTCTTGATCCAGGTTGGTGTTGGGGGTCTGCCTGGTTTTCTCTTTGAGGGGAAAGTCCAGAATGACTTGAGAAGACTGCGATACCAGGAGAGAATGGTCTCCGGTCTGATGATGGTGAAAGAAGAGTGAAGGAACGGGAAAACCCGGTAGATGAGGATGAAGAAAAGGCGTGAGAGTAAGCTGAATTTCAGCCGTTTTGGACGTGAGGAGAGTGTCCGCTTAAGAATGTTGATCTGGTGATTCAGAATAATGACCTTGAGCACCAGTTTTCTGGTGAGGGTGTGGAGCGAGCACACAACGATGATATTGACGGCGATCAGGATGATGTAAAACATGAAAAAGTGATAGTTGAAAAAGGCGGGTTTGTAAAGATGGGACAAGATATCGGCGGGAAGGAAATCTGAATGAAGGTCATCAGCAATCGCGGTTTTTTACTTGTCAGTCCAAAAGAGCCCTTTATCCGTTGGCTTTTCTCACATGATGACTTTGATGAAAAAGAAGAGAAAATCTATCAGGAAAAGAGTCTGTATGCGGTAAAGTCGCTTGTCATGCCGAGTAAGGAGAATATTCTTGCTGAAGTGAAACGGGTATACAAGAAGATATTCCATAATGAGCTTTGGGCGTGGTATGAGGACCCCGCGATACCGACGAAGGTAAGCTTCGAGATGTTTAATGAATGGTTCGGGTGGGAGTATATAGGGGAATGCCATGATACTTGCATAGGGTGGATTGCTACGGAGAAGGTTTGATTTGTAACCTGTGGGAGTTAAATGCGGGCTTTACCCGATGCCCTGGTGGGAACAAAAAAAGGGTGCTACTGCCCTTTTTGAAACAAGAAACGTTTCCACTGAACCTTAAGTCCATTGAAGTTAACCAAGTAGCCAACAGGGATCTTTGAAAGACGCAAGTAGTTGATGATCTGAGCTTCCATGACCTGATTAAGGGCGGAGACAGATTTGAGCTCAAGAATGATCTTGTTGTCTACGACAAGGTCTGCAATATAGGCGCCAACAAGTTCACCTTTATAGTGAAGAGGATAAACGCGCTGACGTTCAAATGGAATGCCAGCGTGTGAAAGTTCCACGCAGTAGGCCCCCTCATATGCGGACTCAAGAAGTCCAGGGCCGAGAATATTATGGACGCTGAAAGCCATTCCAAGTACCTTTTCTGACAATTCTTTGTAAAGCATTTCTGTCATGAGAAACCTCCTGATAATAAGTTAAGGCGGATTTCTTTGACGAGCTTCCGCCCTTCACAATTTGAGGGCGAAGCGAGGCAAAGAAAGCCATGAAGAAATACAGGAGGTTTCGAATGACTGAGATAAATAGAGGAATCAGAAACTACGGATGCTCGCGCGTCAGTCCGCGCACACGCAGATGAACGCGGATAGGATATTGAAGAAAGACAAATAT
>RPPD01000681.1 GCA_003818675.1 Spirochaetaceae bacterium | reverse complement strand
GGCCTTTGCGGGTGAAAAAATCATATAAGCGGGGCTTTCCGCCAAGGTAGCTTTTAAGCTGCCTGGCCAAACCCATGGTAGACCAGAGATCAGGCCTGTTGGTGTCGTTGAGCTCAATCTTGAGAATTCCCGCAGCCTCGTCAATGTCGTCAAGTTCGCCTTTGGCACATTCCAGGATGTCTATGAGTTCATCTTTGGAAAGCTTTTTCCCGATCTGGGAGAAAAATATATCTCTGTTTACTTCAATCTTGGGCATCTTGGACTAACTCCTTCTCCGCAAACGGACTTCCTCAATATCGGAACAGAACAGGTCGCGCAGATCCTTGAGGCCGAGTGACATTAAGGCCATGCGGTCAATCCCAAGTCCCCAGGCCAGAACTGGCGCTGTGACTCCAAGCGGACGAGTGACCTCAGGCCGGAAAATGCCTGCGCCTCCGAGCTCAAACCAGCCAAGGACCGGGTGCTTGATGTGCACTTCAACCGAAGGCTCTGTGAACGGGAAATATGCGGGTACGTATTTTACTTCCTTGGCGCCTGCAACCTGTTCCGCGAACATCTTCAGAAGCCCGAGCAGGGTTTTCAGGTTTACATTGTCACCGAGCACAATGCCCTCTGTCTGATAGAAGTCTGCGAGGTGAGTGGCATCCACTTTGTCATATCGGAAACAGCGCACAACACCGAAGTACTTGCCGGGCACCCTGGCGGTTGTGAGGGCCTTGGCAGAGAGAACAGTGCCCTGGCTGCGAAGAATAAGCTTTCGGGTAAAATCTCTGTCAAAGTGATAAGCCCATCCGCGGCTTCCAGTTTTCCATCCGTTTTCATGCGCCGCAGCCACGTTTGAAAGATATGGTTCATCTATTTTTTTTGCGTGCGTGGGTTCCTTGATGTAATAGACGTCGTGGATGTCGCGCGCGGGGTGGAACTGCGGCATGAACAAGGCATCCGAGTTCCAGAACTCGGTCTCCACGAGCGGGCCGTCATATTCCTCAAACCCCAGGGAACAGAGCTTGTCTTTCAGCTTGTCCAGGAAATCCACATATGGGCTTTTTCTGCCCAATAGTACGCGCGCGGGCGGTGTACCCAGGTTGTAGCTTCTAAATCCACGCTTGCGCCATTCACCTGAGCGCAGTATTTCAGGTGTCAGTGTGCCGATTTCATCTCCAGTGACCCCACTTTTTTTAAGTGCGGCGACAATTTCTTCATACGCAGGTGTAAATGAATAGCTGACGATATCTCTTTCTGCCACCTTCAAAGGTCCCTTTGTGGCGCCGCGCTTTTTACCGTGCTCGCGGGCAATTTCAAGCAGCCCTGGTTTCAGTTCGGATTCCTCGATGCTTTCTTTCTCTGAACAGAGCTTTAGCAACTCCTTTAGCGGTGCGAGGAATGAGAGCTTCGACTTGTCCTTTATTATTGCGGCCTTGGACTCATCCATGGCAAGCACTCCCTGCCTGGAGAGCAGGCCGAAGGCTGATCCCACGTCCTTGTTTTCAAGGCCTGTGGCCTCTGCGATATCAGGCAGGGTGAGGGATTCCTTTTTCTCCAGTACCGCCACGATTCGTTCTTCGGGCAGACCCTTTTCCACGCATTCCCT
>RPPD01000680.1 GCA_003818675.1 Spirochaetaceae bacterium | reverse complement strand
TTGATAGAAATCATGATTTATTTAACAAATACAATAAGATAATAGTGAATGCGAGGCCCAGTTATGGTATATTGTAAGTCCACACAAACAAACTACCAGAGGAACCTCGCATGCTTATACTACACTCATTGCTCAGTGAACTCAAAGACGAATTTTCCCAGTCAAGAAAAGGCGAAGAACGGGGTGCATGGTTTATCCATACCCTGGTCGCGATTATTCTACCCTTTACCTCATCCAAAACATCCAATCTGCTACGAGCATTGGGAACCCTGTTTGGCTTTACCGATATCAGCTGGAAACGGTACTACCGCTTCATGGGCTCCCCGGAGATTCCCTGGGACCGGCTCTGGCCAAGGATCTGGAAGATGATACCTGAACCGGAGACCAACGGCAGGTTGATCGTGGCCCTTGATGATTACATCAACCCCAAGATTGGAACGAAGATCTTCGGTTGTGCCAAGGTGTTTGACCATGCGGCAAAGCAGAACCAGTCACAATACCCTTGGGCGCAGAATATTGTTGCAATCGGCCTTCTCAAAATGATTAAGGGACGTTGGGCCTGTCTGCCACTAAGTCAGCGGTACTACTTTCAAGAAAAATTCATCAAAAACAACAAGCCGATATACAAAGGCCAGCCGGTTGTTTTTGAAAAGAAACACAGACAGGCCGTTGACATGCTCAATGTTATTGCAGCCCAATTCCCGAAGTCGAAGGTCTTGGTGGTATCAGACTCCTGGTTTGGCAATGATGGTCTTTGGAGCCCTTTGCGCAAAGAGCTGGGTTTACGAGCCGATATGCTGTCCCGGCTTCGTTCCAATAGTAATCTCTTCAGCCTGCTGGATACATCGGCAGGAAAAGGTGTCGGCCGCCCCAGAAAGTATGGCTGCAAATTTGGTACGGCATCGTCCCTTGCCTCGGAGTATCGAGATCAAGCCTGTGAATATACCGTCAACCTTTACGGACGCGAGCGAACAGTTTTAGCCTACGATCGAGTGTTCATGGTCAAAACGCTTAAATGCCCGATCCGGGTTGTATGGGTATATCGCAAGACACAGTGGATTTCTCTGTTTACCACCGATCTGTCATTGTCAGTTACCGAGATCATCGAATACTATGGCGCCAGGTGGAAAATCGAGGCTGGTTTCAAAGAGCTGAAACGTGATATCGGCAGTGCCGAAACCCAGAGTAGAAAGCCTGTGGCAGTTGAAAACCACTTGAACTTTTGCATGATGGCCACCTCTCTCACTTGGATTTACGCCTGTCGGTTGGGGAAAACTCCCAGCCGACGGCATGCAGTCAAGGGACGCAACCATTACGCCTTTTCCGATGTCAGAAGGCTGGTGGCCAAGGCGGCATTGGACGATAATTTTTCATTACTTTGCCCGGCTCCACGCAAATCCGTGGTAAATTCTCTCGTGGCTGCACTTATGCGGATGGCGGCATGAGGTGTTTTTAGGAAACTTCAGCAAATTAATGTAAGTCTCCGAAAAAAATGAGAGCACCTTGTCGATATGATAATATGGCGGTATGGGTTTCATAGACATTCAAGAATGAGACGTTGATCTGCAACATGAGACTGTATGTGCATAATGAATTCTTGA
>RPPD01000679.1 GCA_003818675.1 Spirochaetaceae bacterium | reverse complement strand
CGTTCATATTTCTGCAGAACGTATTCGTGATGAACTTGTCAAAATATTGCTTTCACACCGGCCTTCGGCAGGAATAGAGATTATGCGTGAAAGCAATATCCTCACAGCAATCCTCCCTGAACTGTCAGAATGCGCAGGTGTCAAACAGCCCGAGCTTCACGCATTTGACGTGTACTATCATTCGCTTTATTCCTGCGACCATGCTCCTGCTGACAAGCTGGTCATCAGGCTCGCAGCACTCCTTCATGACATAGGAAAACCATCTTGTGTAACACAGACAGACTCAAGCGAGACAAGATTTTATGGTCACGAGAAAAAGGGTGCAGAAATGTCCCAAAAGATACTTGAACGCTTGCGTTTTTCCAACAGGGAAATTGACGATGTGAGCCATTTGATTCAGGAACACATGTTCCAGTATGAGCCTGCATGGAATGACGCTGCAGTACGACGTTTTATCCGCCGCGTAGGTCAAGAGAATATCCCCGATCTGATCAAATTGCGCATGGCAGACCAGGCAGGCATGCAAGGCCGGATCATTGATTCTCCCCTTCTTGCACAATTACAAGGCAGGATTGAATCGGTTCTTGTTTCCGAGAATGCACTTTCCCTTAAAGACCTTGAGGTTGACGGTTTGATGCTTATGAAAGAACTCGGTGTTAAACCATCCCCTGCAATTGGCACAATACTTGATTTCCTGCTTGAAAGCGTGCTGGAGGATCCTGCCTTAAATTCCCAGGGGAAGCTGCTGGAAATTGCCAAGAACTTCTACAAGACACGAATCAATATTAATGGTGTCCCATAATCAGCGCTGCATAACAATAAGTGTAAATGGATATCAGTTGACTGAGGGTGTATTTTTTTCCTGGGATTTCCGTGGCGCTCTGGGCTTCTTTTCAGGCTTTTGTGTGAAGAAATTATAGGCCACTCCTGCAGCCTGCTGTTCAGCTTCTTTTTTGTTCTTCCCCTGCCCCTTGCCGTATGTCTTGCTGTTTATGATAACTTCAATTACAAATGTGCGGTCATGGTCAGGCCCGATTCTGTTCACAATTGCATATCTTGGATAGGTTTTAAACCTTTTTTGCACGTACTCTTGAAGAAGGCTCTTGTAGTCCTTTTGGTGCTTGTCCTGGACTACTTTTTCTATCTCTGGAACCAGTTGTTGCAACACAAAGTCCCTTGCGGGACCGTAACCGGAATCCACATAATATGCCCCGATAATAGCCTCAAGCGCATCGGCGAGCAGGGTCTTCTTGCTCCTGCCGCCGGAAAATTCCTCGCCCTTGCCGATCAGGATGTAATTGTCAACCCGAAGCCGCTTGGCGATTGATGCAAGGCTTTCCTCGCTTACCACAAAGGATTTTATCTTGGCCAGGTCCCCTTCCGGCCTGTCGGCGAAAATATGGTACAGGTATTCGGAGACGACAAGCCCAAGGACCGAATCACCCAGGAATTCCAGCCGTTCGTTTGAGTCAATTTCGCCCTGTTTTTCATTTGCAAAGGATCGGTGGGAAAAAGAATGGTTCAAGAGCTTTAAGCTCTTGAACCTTATTCCTGATAGCTTCTGAAAAAGTTTTAATTCTTTTTTTCTTTCGCTGTCGATGGG
>RPPD01000678.1 GCA_003818675.1 Spirochaetaceae bacterium | reverse complement strand
CGAGCGGATTTTTTATTTCATGCGCAACGCCCGCGGCCAAAGTGGTGAGGGAGGCGAGGCTCTCTGCGCGGCGGAGTCTGGCCTCGCTTGTCTTTTTTTCCGTGATGTCCTCAATATGTACCAGGCTCCCCTGCGCAGTACCCTCCTTCACGAGCGGCATGATGGAAATGGCCAGTGTGCGGGTCACGTGCTTGCCCAGTACAAAGACCTTGTCTCTGACATTTTCATTGCCTGTGAGTTTCTCCTGGAAAAACTGGCTGATCTCGGCATCATCGATTATGTCCCAGAGAGTTTTTTCAAGAAGCTCCTGGCCGCGGAATGGAAGGAGGCGCTCTGCCTGCTTGTTGTAAAGGATGAGGAGATTGTTCTGGTCTGTCACCAGCACTCCATAAGTCATGGAATGGAGCACCATCTCAAGGAGTTCAGTTTCCGAGGCCATCTGGGTAATAAGCACGCGCACGCTCTGGATATCCAGCTTGGCCAGTTTCTCCAGTGTTCTCTGGATAAACTTCCTCATACAGCCTCCCGCATGTCAAGATAAAGGTGTTCCAGGAAAAGTTCTGTTGAAATGTTTAACGCGTTGTATTCGCGGTTTCTTGTATTGAGAATCCGCGTCCACCGCTCTATGCGGGAAAGCGTTTCTTCACCATGCTGTCTATCCGCAATGTCCCTGAACTGTTCCAGCAATATTTCCAGAAAATACCTGACAAGCCCTGGAGGACAGGCGCGGTCAAACAGCTCGGGGATTTCATTCTGGAGAATGACGGGTTTGGAGGACATGACCCTGTCCAGAAACCGCGCGGCAAGGGTTGCGGTGAGTTCCGTATTAATGTCCTCCCAAGCCAGGAAATAGTTTTTCAAAGATGGATATCCGCTTCCTTCTTCTTTGAAGACACGCGAGAGAATTTCCGTTGTTTGCCCATGGTTGCGGTCCATGAAGCGATAGTTGCGCAGACGGGAGCGGATTGTGGGAATTATTTCGTCAGGCCTGGGCGCCGTGAGTATGAAGTGCACATTGCGCGGAGGTTCCTCAAGTATTTTCAGAAGCGCGTTGCGCGATGAGTCAAGCATTCCAGCCGCGTTCTCCATGATGACAACCTTTTTTTCAGTTACTGCTGTCTCGTGGCACCACTGGAGTATGTTGCGTACCTGGGCCACCGGAATGTTGTCCCTTGAAATGTATGACTCAAGCTTTTCTGCGCATGATAATATTTCGTCCGTGATTTTGGAAAGTTTCTGATCTTCCGGCAGCTCCTGTTCGGGACTTATTTGATTCAAGAGTTCCTCCATGCGGAGGATGATCTCCTGGATTCCCTTTCTTTTTGTCTCGTCCGCGGCAAAGAGGTGCGTGTCAAACCTGCGCGAGAGTTTTCGTACAGAGCGTACAAACAGATACTGGGCTGCGGTGGAGCGTACGCGCGATAATGTGCTCGCGCACGCCCTGATATCCGTGATAAATCCGCGCCAGCCTGTCATCACTGTATATGGATTGAGCAGCTGCTTTGTCTGTTTGCATGCAGTGCAGTCACAGGCCCACTCGCCCCGTTTTTCGCAGGAGAGCACACGTGCGGTTTCCAGCGCGGTTGAGAGTTTGCCTGAAAACTCGGG
>RPPD01000677.1 GCA_003818675.1 Spirochaetaceae bacterium | reverse complement strand
GGCGAGCATGGTTGATAGTGGATGAGATGCCAGATCTACAGCAGGGCCTCGATGGGTATCGCCACAATATATTGGAATTAATTCATTTGGCGAAAGAGCATCATGTGCATCTTCTTTTCATGACACAACCATCTCTTGTCAAGCCGAATATGTCTCAAGAAGAGATTGATCGCATCTGGGCTGGTCATTTAGGCAACCCCGTTTTGAACGCATATTGGTCCATCAGAGTGCGGTCGATTATATCGGCTGCATATAATCGCTTGGTTTTGGAAACCTGCCGTGAGAAAGGCATTGATTGTATTGATCTGGCCTCAAATTTACCCAGAACCCCCGCTGTCTTTTGGGACCACGGTCATTTTACGGATTACGGGAGCAGTCTCGTGGCCGACGAACTGGTTCGGTACTTCAACGACTATTTCGGAAAAACGAAAGAGTAACCCGGGTGCTTGAAACCGATTTTCGGGGATGGCAGCGCATCCCTGGCGGATTTTGTTAAAAGCGAAAATGCATGGATTTCTATAACCTGTCGTTTGTTTCTGTCTTTCTGCCGCTGTTTATCTGTGTGTATCTACTGGCTCCTTTGTCATACAGGTTCACTTTATTGTTCCTGACCAGTGTTGTTTTCCTGGGGGCAGGCCAGCCCGCTGCACTTCCTTGGCTGCTGGTGCTCACGATTGTTGGATACGCCTTGGGCAGATTGACTGGCGATAAAACAGTTGTCGGTAAACGCGCGTCTTTTTGGATGTGGACTGGAATAGGGTTGAACGTGGGAATCCTGCTGGCGGTAAAATGGATCGTCACATATAAAACGCGCATGATAACGTTCGGAGGTTTTCACCTCGACGAATTCGTGCTGCCGCTCGGGCTGTCCTATTTTACTTTTCAAATTGTCGCCTACCTCGTGGATGTTTCTCAAGGGATTATCCCGGCGGAGAAGAACATACTCAGATTCGTTACCTATACACTGTTTTTCCCGAAACTGGCAGCCGGCCCCATTACCAAATATCAGGTGTTCTCCGGCCAGGTCGGTTCTCTCAAACCACCTGAAAAAGAAGTGGCATCTGGCCTGGGTCGTATATTGACGGGAGAGATAAAACATTTCTTCATCGCAAAACAATTGGGCATCTTCGCCAACGCGGTCTTGAACCGCCCAAATGCGGACATGGAACCTACCCTTGCATGGCTCGCTTTGATTGCTTCTGTGTTTCAACTCTACTTCGATTTTTCCGGCTACACCGATATCGCGCTCGGATTGGGAAAAATGATCGGTATTAACCTTCCAGAGAACTTCAATTATCCCTTTATTTCGCAAAGCATAAACGAGTTTTGGAGGCGGTGGCACATGACTCTCATCGCCTGGTTCCGGGAATATGTTTTTTATCCGCTGGAGCGCCGCAGGTTGAGATTCGCAGGTCAACAAATCAATCTGCTGATCGTGTTTGTCCTAACGGGTCTCTGGCATGGACCGACATTGAATTTCCTGTGTTGGGGCCTGCTGCAGGGCCTGGCTGTCGTCTTCGAAAGCACGGTCGCGGGAAAGTGGTGGCTGAGATCAGCCTGGCGTCCCATCCGGCACTTTTATTCCATCTTTATTGTTTTATTCTCCTG
>RPPD01000676.1 GCA_003818675.1 Spirochaetaceae bacterium | reverse complement strand
TATAAGCAGGTCGGAAACGGGCTCAAGCGGTTTTTTCCACATGGTCTGGACCGTGACTGGAAATCCGCCGCCAATCGTGAGATTTTTTACTTTCACTGCGCGTGCTTTTTTGTCTCTCATCAGATTTCAAGATACGTGTTTTTAAGGCTGAGTTTCAAGGAGGGAGAGAAGTCCTCCATAACCGGGACAGAGTCCACTGCATTACTCACACATATCTTTTTGTTTCCGAGGACTTGTAAAAGCAATTGTTCTTTATTACACTGTGTTTTCATTGTAACGGGATTTGAAAGGAAGATACTGATGAAGATTACCCTTTTTATACCAACACTCAACGAAGAAGAGGGTCTGAAAGCTATCATGCCCCGTGTTCCTCATCAGCTTTTTGAACAAATCCTCGTTGTGGACGGTCAATCCAGGGACAATACGGTCAAAGTTGCCAAGGATATGGGATATGACGTTTATATTCAGAAAAAAAAAGGTATCAGGAATGCCTATATCGAGGCCTGGCCGCTTATAAAGGGAGATGTCGTTTTGACCTTCAGCCCAGACGGCAATTGCATCCCAGAGGACATTGTCCCACTCATTGAAAAGATGAAAAAAGGTTATGATATGGTAATCGCATCACGATATTATCAGGGGGCAAAAAGTGAGGACGACGACCCTGTCACAACATTCGGAAATTGGCTGTTCTCCTCTCTCATCAGTCTCCTGCATGGTGCCCATTACTCTGATGCCATGACCATTTATCGCATTTATAACAAGGACCTTTTCTATGCGCTTGATTTGGATAAGGAAAACACATACTCGGTTGAAAAGATATTCCGCACAACCATAGGGATTGAACCCATCTTATCCATCCGCGCGGCCAAAATGAAATTGAAAACAGGTGACATTCCTTCAGATGAACCAAAACGCATAGCAGGGGAGCGAAAATTACAGATTGTGCGCTGGGGAGGTTCATACATGCTCCAGGTCTTTCGCGAAATTTTTTATTGGCATGGTAAAAAGCAAAGAACCACAGTCAACAATCGGGCTTAAAGCCGGGGATACCATATGCAAAATCAAATTATTAATGCCATTAATCAGGGTATTTCCCTGAAACAATTGATCCTCACGGATCTCTCCTTTATTAAAACGATTCAGGACGTGATTGGAGAAATTGTGCAGGCGTTAAAAGCAGATCGCCAGATTTTTTTCTGCGGAAATGGCGGCAGCGCTGCTGATGCCCAGCATCTGGCAGCGGAACTGCTTGGCAAATACTATCTGGAAAGAAAGCCCTACTGCTGCGAAGCCCTTCACACTAACTCCTCTTACATGACAGCGGTTTCCAATGATTATTCCTTTTCAGAGGTGTATGCCCGATTATTGAGAGCCAAAGGAAAACCTGGTGATGTATTGGCGGCACTTTCCACATCAGGTAATTCCGGCAACATCGTACGGGCCGTCGAAACTGCGAACGAGCTTGGTTTGATCACAATAGGGTTTACAGGAAAAAGCGGCGGGAAAATGAGAGGTATATCCAAATATTTGCTGAATGTACCCTCCGATGACACTCCGCGAATCCAGGAGATCCATATCCTGATCGGTCATATTGTCTGTGAATGCGTTGAG
>RPPD01000675.1 GCA_003818675.1 Spirochaetaceae bacterium | reverse complement strand
TGTAACAATGCCCTGTTTTTTTAGCTGTGTTTGCATATAATATAGACATGGGAACCTACATACTTGACAAGAAAAAAATCATCTCGTTCAAACTGGACCCAAAAGAGTATAATGTCCTCATCCGCATTACAAATCCCAATACCAAATTCACAGAGCTCACAAATCCTCAAATCTACAGGGATGTCATAACCCTGCAGTTCTATGATTTTGAGGATGACCAGACAGGACTATACCTTTTTAATGAAAACCACCTGGGACGGATAACAGAATTCTTCACCAAGCACAAACACTGCAGGAACATGGTTATCCACTGCGATGAAGGCAGGAGCAGGAGTGCAGCTGTTGCAGCAGGATGGTTTTTATTCAATGATGTCAAATCCAGCATCTATAAGCTCTATCATGACGATATCCACTTCCCCAACAGGCGGATAGTGGAGTTTTTCTTCAAGCACTTCAAGGAAAACATCAAGAGCATTGACAAGTGGGAGAAGGAAAGATTTGGCTAAAACATGTACATCTTGATATTTACAGCTGCAAAACCATTTATTTGTCCCCTCCACGGTCGAGCATTTTCATAAGATGGGTCTTTATGTCCTTCGGCCACGAAGCTGTGTATTTTTCAAGCGTTCCCCAGTTTCTTGCATACAGGGCGCGTGAAGCCTCCTCGAATCCGTCCAGATTCCCGGCGATGGACCACATGAACTTGCCCGCTGCCTCATGCCTTCGACGGGCCTCCCCGGCGTTACACTCGTTCTTCATGGCTGTTTCAACAAGCCGCCTGATTGTCCCTGATGCCTTCTGCGGTTGCACTTCGAGCCATTCCCAGTGGCGCGGCATAAGTGTAATTTCTTTGCCCGTAACTCCGATTTTGGGTCTCCCCGGCCCTGATTTTGGCGCTTCAGGTAAAACCCGTTCGAGCACTTCCGCAAGAGTGCCCCGCAGATCAAAGTCAATCTGCTTACCTGTCTTGTCATCAAAAATAAGAGGCTGCTCCGTCCCCTTGCCGTCACAATATTGCTTTACAGCGGCAAGCACTTCCGCAATATCCCCTGAAGCAAAAAGTTTGTGTCCGATAAAAGCTGTCAATGTTTTGTTCGTTTCCATGTTATAAATATACCCGGATAAAATTACTTTGTCAATATTATCCGGGTAATATTATCGCATAACCCGTCTTTTTTCACCTTGCCTTCTGTGCTTTAAAAAATATAGTATCGATTATGGCCGCATCAAATGACCCGTTGCATGGAATAACACTGGAAATAATTCTGACTCGACTTGTTGAATATTTTGGATGGGAAGCACTTGGTTCGCATATCAGAATTCATTCATTCATTTACGATCCATCAATAAAATCCAGTTTGAAGTTTTTAAGAAGAACCGATTGGGCAAGAAAAAAAGTGGAGGCGCTCTATTTGGATCTGGTTAATGCCAAAAATGATGAAAATTGGTGGAAAAGCCCCAGACGATAGTCTCGCTTCGCTCGGTTATCGCGGCAGTTTCCGCTTGCTGAGATATCTGCTGGTTATATGAGTTCTCCACAGTCACAGGCACCTCAGGAAACTGCGGGCACTTCTCGTCTACCACAAGGGCGCAAAAAAAAGGAACCCAAAGG
>RPPD01000674.1 GCA_003818675.1 Spirochaetaceae bacterium | reverse complement strand
ATTCCACAGATGACCCGTGACGACTTCCGTGAAGCCATTTTAGGACCGCTGGCCGTGGGCAGTGCTGAAATTGATTCGCAGCTTCTCTATCACATCCTGAACTCTCTCGAAGACAAATCCGATCAGTTGCCGGTTTTACAGCATGCCATGATGCGGACCTGGGAATTCTGGATGCAGAATAACGATCCTTCCATCCCTTTGAAGATGAGGGATTATGAAGCTGCCGGCCGGGTGGAAAATGCACTTTCGATGCATGCCAACGAAGCCTACGAAGAATTATCGGAAGAAGGGAAGCGCGTATGCAAAAGCATTTTTAAATGCCTTACTGAAAAAGGCTCGGATAATAAAGGCACCCGGCATCCGGCCACCGTCCATTACCTGGCCGAAATCGCAAAAGTCCCCGATGCCACCGTCATTGAAGTGGCCGAACGGTTCCGTGCCAAGGGACGTTCGTTTCTGACCCCGGTTGAAGGAACCCCCATTGACAGTGAAACGGTTATTGATATTTCGCACGAAAGCCTGATGCGCATTTGGGACAAGCTGAAAACATGGGTGGATGAAGAATTCTCCTCGGTTCAGATGTACCTCCGGTTAACGGAAGCTTCCTCCCAGTTCCAGCTTGGCAAAACGGGCCTTTGGCGGCCTCCGGATCTTCACCTTGCCCTGAACTGGAAAAAAACCCAGAATCCCACCCTGGCCTGGGCGAAGAAATATAATCCTGCCTTTGAGAAGGTAATGGTTTTTCTCGATTCAAGCGAAAAGAAATACCTGCAGGAAGAACAGAACAAAGTAAAAATCCAGCGGCTTGAACTCAACCGTACCCGGAAATTTGCGCTCTATATGCTTAGTGCTGCAGTGGTTTTGGCTTTCCTGGTGGTTTTTGCCCTGACACAGCGTCAAAAAGCCATAAAACAAAGCATAGAAGCCCAGAACCAGCGAAATGATGCTGAATTCGCCAGATCGGAAGCCGACAGCCTCAGACGCGAGGCGGAAGGAAGGGCTACGCTGGCGGACATGCAGAAACTCATGGCACAGTTAAATGCCGATTCTGCTGACAAACAAAGCGCCATCGCCTTTCTGCAGTCAAAAATTTCACAGCAGGAAAAACAAATTGCCTACCAGCAGGCTGAAGAAGCGGCGAAAAAAAGTGCAACCTATCAAAAACAAAAGGAAGTAGCAGAAAAAACCGCCGAAACTGCCACCGAACAAAAAACGCTCGCCGACCGCGAAAAGATGCTGACTGCGCAGAAGCGTATGCTGAATATATCGCAGACAATGGCCGTCAAAGCCCTGCAGGTAGATGACAAAAACCTCATCGGGCTGCTTGCCCTGCAATCGTACCTGTTTAACAAAGACTATGAAGGACAGGACAATCAGCCCGACGTATATGCAGCTCTTTACAATGCCCTGGTAGCTTTGAACGGCAAGGATTACAACGGCCTTCGCGGACACGAGGGAGCGGTGCGCTCCCTTGCCTTTGTAGGAAACACCAATACGTTTTACAGCTCAGGCGGCGATGGTAAAATACTGCGATGGGATTTAAACGGATCCAAATTGTTCCGGACTCTGATCGACAATAATTTCATCAACCGCAGTATTTCCATTAGCCCCAACGGACGCT
>RPPD01000673.1 GCA_003818675.1 Spirochaetaceae bacterium | reverse complement strand
GCGAGTATCTTTGATTCCAGGAGCAGCTTGTCCGCGGTAAGTCCCTTTGGATATCCGCTTCCGTCTATCCGCTCATGGTGCTGGATGACAATGTCCGCTATGGGCCACGGGAACTCTATGTTTTTCAAAATATCGTATCCCACTTCAGGGTGCTTTTTTACGAGGTTGAATTCCAGGTCTGAAAGAACGCCCGGCTTTGAAAGGATTTCACTTGGTATTGCGATCTTGCCCACGTCATGCACTACGCCTGCAAGCCGTACACCCTCAACCATGTCCGAGGTCAGATCCATTTCCTCGGCGATCGTGCGTGCAAGATCTGAAACCCTGCGCTGGTGGCCAGCGGTGTAAGGATCGCGTTTCTCAACAGTGTGGGCCATGGCCTGGATTACGCCGCCCAGGGCCATCCGCAGTTTTTCAAAGCTCTCTATTTTTTTGGCCTCGTCCTCCAGGCGCTTGGTAATGTCCCTTATCACAACAACAGAACCAGAAACGTCATTATGCGAATCTGCCAGGTTGGTGAGAACAGTATCCACCGGGATGATATCCTCATTCCTGGATACTAGGAGTTGATTCGGGCGATGGATGTACATATCGTCCTTGATCAATTCCGAAATCATCTGATTGGCCAGCCCCTCGCCTTTGTCATCAATGATCTTGTAGATTTCAAACAGATTTTTGCCAAGCGCCTCTGCATTTGGCCAGCCAGTCAAAGTCTCCGCCACCGGGTTTACAAAGGTGATGGCCCCAGCTTTGTCAGTGACAATGACTGCATCCGAAATGCTCTTCAGGATTGTGGAAAGCCACTGTTGCCGCTCAATGAGCTTGCGCTCCATTTCAAAGCGGTAGATGGCCATTTGAATTGTGGAATGAAGCTCCGCGTCCTCAAAGGGCTTTATTATGTAGCCAAATGGTTCTGTGAGTTTTGCATTCTGCAGCGTGTTCTCATCCGCATAGGCAGTAAGAAAGACCACGGGAATTTTCAGGTTGTCCCTTATGTATCGGGCAGCGTCAATGCCATTGAGTTGACCTTTCAGCATTATGTCCATGAGGACGAGGTCGGGTGTTGACTCCTGGGCAAGCTTGATTGCATCCTCACCCGTGACTACAATGTCTACAACCTCGTAGCCAAAATTCTTGAGACTTCCCTTTATATCCTTGGCAACAATTCGCTCGTCCTCGACGATCAGAATTTTATGCTTGGTCATCCACCCCGCCTTATGCTACAATTATGCGCGAAAACTTTATTTTTTTCAACTTTTTTCCAGCCGTATGAAAGGCATGAAAATGAGCGACTACCAGTATGAGATAGAGATGTCGGTCCGGGACTACGAACTTGACCTTGAGGGTATAGTCAACAATGCGGTTTATCTGAATTACTTTGAACATGCCCGTCATGAATTCCTGAAGGCTGTCGGTCTTGATTTTTCCGAACTTCACAAACAGGGTACTGACGCGGTTGTAACCAGAATTGAAGTGGACTACCGCCGCTTTCTTTCAAGTGGTGACAGGTTCATAATCAAGTGCGGGCTTTCCAGAAAAGGCAAACTCAGGCTCATATTCCAGCAGGACCTGTTTAAACTGCCAGATAACACTCTGGCTGCGCAGGCTGTTGTCACAGCCACATG
>RPPD01000672.1 GCA_003818675.1 Spirochaetaceae bacterium | reverse complement strand
CCGGGTGGAGATCAGGATTCTTTCACGGAATATTCAGAAATGAGGGGAATCATATGAACCGGACATCCGGGAAAATCATCAAATTCTGCATTATCCTTTATTCTGGTTTATGTTTTATTTCCTGTAAATTTGACTGGGAAGGCGAAATCACATATGAGGTAAGCACGGGAAACGGCTCCGGAGATGTAACCATTACCTATACAGATACCTTCGGGTTTAGCACTACAACAACAAGGTATTTGGAATTTCCGGGATATTGGTTCATGAGTATCCAGCCGACAGGCGGCAGAACCTATACGCTTCGTGTCAGGGCCGCTGTGGGCATGGAGTATAATGTCAGTATATACCATAACTCGGTACAGGTTGATTCAGTCAGCGGACCTGTGCCCATTACATGCAGGTACACCGTCCCCTGACTTTTTTTCATTTCCCTCAAACCAGAATAATCCCAAGCCGTCTGTTTGATTCTTTATTTGATTTCCCGTGTCATCGGATCTGTCGGCCACTTGTGTTTGGGGTAACGGCCGGCCAGGTCCTTGCGCACAGACTGGTAGCCGGACTTCCAGAAACCTGCAAGGTCAGAGGTTAGCTGAACGGGCCGTCCTGCCGGAGAAAGGAGTTCCGCTGTTGCCGACACCCCGGCGATAACGGGATTATGCCTGACACCAAAAAAATCCTGCACCCTGGCGCTGACAATGATGCGGCCGTCCTTTTCATACCGGATGCGCGCAAAACGGCCATTTTCAAGCTTGAAACGTTTTTCATCAAGATCCTGAATTTGCTTTCGCAAAGAAGGCTTGACCATGGACATGAGCACGTCGGCAATCCGTATTTGGCCAGGATCCTTCAGCGTATCTCCATAATATACTTTTATCGCTTTGATCAATGTTTCGTCTGTTACCATTGCGGCCTTCAGGCAGGAGATCCGCTCGCGCAACAAACGTGCCTTCTCATTCCAGTCGAGGATTGAGATACCCTCTTTTTCCAGCAACCGGTAAAAGACTTCGGCAAAATCACCCATGCTGTCCGGCTTTCCCCTTGTTTCCGAAAGTACAAGCGATCCGAAAACCTCCCTTTGCACTGCAGAAAACGCCCGTCGCTCCTGGCTGTACACGAGTTCTTTCACTATTAAGGCTCTTTGCTTGAGCACGGGCCGCAGCAGTCCTGCATCAAGCGAAATATACTGGTGGATCACGCCGGTAGCTGTCCTGTGATCACCGCGGAAAACAACAAGCGCGTCCGGGGCATCATGCCCTGCCTTGAGTGCCAGGTTCGGTCCGCCTGAAAGCCTGTAGTTTTTTTCCCGGTCCCGCAGGCCAATGCCATTGGCAAAATTGCCGACAAGTGCGGTCATGTCAAAATCCGGGTCATGGTCTTCAACAAGTTTAAACCCGAAGATCCTGGCTTCCTTGTGCGCAGCAGCGGAAAGCCGGGGATCCCTGAGAACTACTGTTGGTTCAAGCAGGCTGAAATCATTCACACCATATTTCGGATTGCGTACTTCAAGGAGCAGGGCCGCCAGGAGCAACGAGGTCTTCTGGAGCGAACTTTTTGAATCATACACAGCTGACGCGAAAGCAGGAGACAAAGCGGAGGCAGCACAGATTACACCTTTTTCAGTCAGGCT
>RPPD01000671.1 GCA_003818675.1 Spirochaetaceae bacterium | reverse complement strand
GTTGACTGTCTCCTGAACACGCTGCATGGTAACAGAAAGTTTTTCTGCAATCCTGCTGATCTGCCCGCTTGCGGTTGTGATTGATTTGACCTGTTCATCAACAATGTTTTTTGTCTTTCCAATGGCAGAGATGCTTTCTTCTATTGCGTTGCGAAGGTCATTGATAAGATCTGCAATACTGTGGGTTGACATGGTGGACCTGTCAGCCAGGTTGCGGATCTCGCGGGCTATTATCTCAAAGCCCTTACCCTTCTCGCCAGCCCGCGCAGCCTCAATGGCGGCGTTTAATGCAAGCAGGTTTGTCTGCTGCGATATATCATCAATAAGCGATATTATTGACAGGATCTTGTCCGAGTAATCGCTCATGGAGGAAACCTTCTCCCGCGATTTTGCGACCTCGGCATCCATTATCTTCAGTCCCTCAATTTTGGAATTGAAAAAATCCACCATCTCCGCAAGCTGCGTGCTTATATGCGAGGAATCAGAGACCTTTTCCATCTGCTGCTGTTCACGGTCCACGGTCTTTTCAATGAGACTCAAGAGGTCCGCAACAGACCTTGCTCCGTCTTTTGCAGTATCCGCCTCACGCCCCACACGGCCGACCATGTTGTTCAGGGTATTCAGGATCTCCTGCATGGACTGGTTGATTTCCTGATGACCTATCAGGTACTCGCTTGAGAAACGTCCAAGCTCAATGGAACTCTGGGTAAGCCAGAGGATCATGCTTCGCAGTCCCAAAGGCTCAGAATCAAATGTGGTAATGGGAATTCCCTTTTCATGCTGTCTGTTCAAAATCGGTATGATTTCAGACGAACCCACAAATGCAACGATTCCGTCAATTCCCCGCGCCGACTCATCCTCCAGTATCCTCTGCAGTTCAAGGACAACCTCATTGCGTTGCCTCTTAAGCTGGTTAACAGTATGCAGGATAAGTTCTGCATTGAAGGACTTTAATATTTCACCAGCCTTCATTACTCCAGCCTTCATCTGCATAAATGCACTGTTCCAATCCTCAAGCAGGACCACAATCCGAAGTGTCTTTAATGAGGGGGAAATGGGCATTACAGCGTTTTGGGACGGTACTGTCAATTCCATCAGAGAGTCACTTGAAAAATCCCAAAAATAGGAAAGGTTATCCTGGTTGACCAGTTCAAGGGGGATATAAAGCCGTGGCTGTATGGGTTTCCAGCCTGCGACGATATGATTGAAAAGATGTATTACCGAGTCCCTGCCCTGCCCCACAGTGGAGCAAACCAGGGAGGCTGAGATGGAGCCATTTTTAATAAAGCCCGCAATATTGGTATCAAGATCATGGCATAAAAGGTAAACCCTGCCTTGCATTCCCGCTTCTTCCAGACCCCTGGCCGCGCCTGCAGCCGTAGAATTGCCAGTGATATAAATCGCATCAACATGCGGTGCTATCCGCTTTACAAACTCGGCAGCCAGATCCTGATTGGCCTGGGCTTCAAAGGTTTCCACCACCTCTATCCCCGGATACTTATCCGCGAGATATGTGACAACACTCCTCTGGCGCTGGGCCATGATTAGGGCCCGGAGACTGGAAGTCACCAGAACCGCGACCCTGCCCTTTCCTTTAAGGTGTTCTCCTATGATCTTGGCACATTCAGAAC
>RPPD01000670.1 GCA_003818675.1 Spirochaetaceae bacterium | reverse complement strand
GTATCTGGATTAAGAAGCCCCGCAGCCAGTTTCAGAACAGTGGACTTTCCTGATCCATTTGGCCCTATCAGGCAGAAAAGTTCCCCTGTTTTAATGGAAAATGAGATTTCCTTCACTGCCCCGGCAGTCTGGGAACTGTAGGCCTTTGATACTGAATCAAACTCGAGTATCGGCAATTGCGTCCTGCTCTTTGTCATTTCCATAGTATAGCCGTTTTTACACACTTTGCACAGTGAACCAAAGACTTCACCCTCTTTACAAAGCTGTCCATGCTGTTATAAAAAGGATAGTACATGGACACCTTCACCCTTGTCCGTCCAGGACACTTGAACCACTTCGGATATCTCTTTGGAGGACAACTCCTGAAATGGGTGGACGAAAGTGCATGGCTATATGTCACACGGACATATCCGGAGAAAATGTTTGTGACCAGGGCCATGAACAATGTGGAGTTCAAGACAAGAGTGGAAAGCGGTTCCATACTGCGATTCTTGGTGACAGAGGCAAGCCAGGGACAAACATCCCTCACATGCAGTGTAAAGGTCCTCGCGCAGTACCCAAAAACCAGCCAGGAAAAAGAAGTTTTCTCAAACGAGATAACCTTTGTGCGCATAAATGAGGATGGTGAAAAAATACCACTTTAGGCATCCAGGGCTTCGATAGAATTCACCAAAAAAAAAGGCAAAATTCTTGTTTCATATCTTATTCAAGAGTATAATATTTATGGGTGTTGAATCCTTGAACCGATAATTAAAAGAGTACAACAAACAATTTGGTGCAAAAGGCGAAAGAATAAATGAATTCAAAGATACTCATTCTTGACACTTCAACCGTGATGCTTAGCCCGTGGAAAAAAGTAGTGGCTAAGAACTACATCATCGAGGAGGCTGTAGGAGGTGTTGAGGCCCTTCGTAAAATCAAGAATGACTCCGTGGACCTGGTCATAGTCAACATCTCCCAAAAAAGCGTCAATGGTGTTGAGGCAATCGGTAAAATACGCGGCGTCCATGAAAAACTGCCCATTATTGTATTATTTGATAAAAAGGACGCACTGGACCTGAAGCAATCAAAAGCCTACGGGATCAACAGCATGGTCATGTTGCCAGTGGATGTGCGCAAGCTCCTGGTGGAAATTGGCAGGTTTATAGGCAGGGAGACAGAGCATTCTGTTCACAAACCCGTTAAGCAGCAAGACAATCCCGCACCCAAAAAGGAATCCTTTGATTTTCAGTTCCGCGGGGGGGACCAGGCAGGGGATAATACCCAACCAGTCGAGGAAATAACGGATGTTGAAAAGGCGTTTTACGACGGTCTGTCCGCCATTTCATCCAATGAACTGCAGGAGGCCATTTCCATTTTTCAGGCCATTCTCAAGGTCACAAGACTCAAAAGGGAGACATGGCGCAGATATCTGGAGGATGCCCTGTTCCAGCTCGGGCAGTGCTACGCGACTCTCGGGAATCTGGACAGGTCAAACGCATATTACTCGGCATTCATTCAGAAAGCACCGCACAATACAAGCCACAAATCTGCACTCTGGTACATGGGGAAGAACTATTACGCCATGAAGAATTATCCCAAGGCGGCTGCATACCTGAAGCAGGTAATGGAAACCAAGCCCTTTGACTCTT
>RPPD01000669.1 GCA_003818675.1 Spirochaetaceae bacterium | reverse complement strand
TCCGAGAGCCCGTGCGATGGATTTGCCGATTGACGTTTTGCCGACTCCCGGAGGACCCACAAAACACAAAATTGTCGGGGATACTCTCCCCGATTTTGGTTTCCCCTCTTGGGTCTCGCGCGATTTGAGCTTCATGACGGCAAGATATTCGAGGATCCGTTCTTTAATTTTCTTGAGACCATAATGGTCTTTGTTGAGGACTTCTTCGGCATCATGGATATTGACGTTATTGGGGCTGGCGACACTCCACGGAAGCTCGACGAGCATATCAAGATATGTCCTGACATAGGATGCTTCGGGATTGTACGGGGACATCTGTGCAAGGCGTGACAGCTCTTTTTCCGCTTTGGCGCGGACGTCAGACGGCATCCCTGCTTTTTTAATTTTATCAGCCAGTTCTTTAATCTCCTTGTTATCATCGTTTTCCCCCAATTCCTTCTCGATTGTCTTCATCCTCTCACGCAGTACCTGTTCACGGACATTTTTATCAAATTTTTCCTGTGTTTTACTGGCAATTTTTTTCTCGAGGTCCAGAATTTTCGTCTCTTTGGACAGGAAGCTTATTTCTTTCTCAAGCCTGTCTTTCACCAAAGACGTTTCCAGAAGGTCCTGCCGGTCAGTCGGTTTAATATCCAAAACCCCTGCCACATGATATGAAAGTGCAAGTGGAGTAATTCCTGACATGATATTCATAAATGTCAGGAAGTCCATGGTTTTCCCGAGCTTCACGGCACTGCGCAGTTGGTTCGTCAGATGATTAAACAGCGCCTTTGTCTCATCACTCTCATCAGTTGTGTCAGTAACTTCAAAAACGCGTGCGACGAAATACGGCTCTACTGCTTCAAATGACTGGATCTGCACTTTGGTAGTCCCGCGCACAAGCGCATTAATTTCACCTTCATTTTTCATCATCTGCACGATCTCTCCGACTGTGGCTATCTGGTATAAGTCAGACGGCGTCGGATCGTTGATGTTGGGATTCCGTTGCATGACAAGCACAACCTTTTTCCCTGATGCGTGGGCTGCTTCTATTGCGGAAACAGAACGCTGGCGTCCGAACGTAAGGATCATTTCCGTTCCCGGAAATACTATACCGTCCCGTATTGGAACTACAGGTAACAGCTGTCCTTGTGATTCGTTTATTTCATCCATATTAGCACTCTATTATAAATACTGCTAAATTGCAAGTCAATAGAAGATTTATTGTTCTTAAATAAATTCAGATAGGACATCATCAAGAGGAACATTCCCGAGCGGTTGCCTGGCAAGAGGACCAGCTTTAAGCGCCGGCTCATGGTCTTCACTTGCGGGTCTCACCTCTTTATAAAATATTCCATACGGTATTTTATCTCCCCACTCCATGGCTTTTTCTATTGCCTTCAACTTATTATCAGGTGTATACCCTGCCGGATCCAATTTATACAATCGTTGCCTGAACCAGTCATACGTGTGTTCTTTGTTAAATGTCACGCAGGGCTGCAGTACGTCGATGACCGCAAATCCTTTGTGTGTAATTGCCTCTGCCATGAGACCGGTAAGATGCGGGACATCCCCTGCAAATCCGCGCGCGACAAACGTAGCGCCTGCAGCGATAGAAAGAATGAGCGGGTTTAGTGGTGCATCAAATACACCGTC
>RPPD01000668.1 GCA_003818675.1 Spirochaetaceae bacterium | reverse complement strand
GTTGTCATGAGCGCGGAGAGCCCGATTATGTCCGGATTTTCTTTTCTGGCCGCAGCTATTATTCTTTCCGCTGCCACATCCTTTCCCATATCCACTACTTCAAAACCATCATTGCGTACAAGCAAAGCGACAATGTTCTTGCCGATATCATGAATGTCGCCCTCCACAGTCGCGAGTATGATTTTTCCGCGCCTGGCAGAAGTCTTTTCATCAAGCATGGGTTTGAGAAATACAAAACCCGTCTCCATTGTCTCGGCGCTTGACAGAAGCTGGGGCAAAAAATATTTTTTCTCTGCAAAAAGATTTCCCACAGAATTAATCGCGGGAATCATATGGTCGCCGACAAGCGCAAGCGGAGAGGTTCCCGCTTCAAGTGCCTGCTTTATCAGGGCAACAATTTCAGCCTTGCTTCCGTCTATAACGGCCTTCCCAACTCTTTCAGCTGCACTGGAGGCGCCAATCGGACCTTCAGCTGCATTCTTTGCTCCGTATGCATTCTTTGCACCGTATGCATTCTTTGCTCCGGTGACATCCATGCCGAAACGCGAAAGAAATCGTGCGGAAGCGCCCTTCCTGTTCCCCAGAAAATCAGAGGCGAGCCGCATTTGCGTGACCGCTTCATCATCGGGATTGGCAATTGCGAATGTCAATCCCCGGGAAACAGCCTGTGCCAAAAAGGCTGCATTTAACATCGGACGCGAAGGCATGCCGAATGAAACATTTGACAATCCTGTTACAGTTTTAACACCCAGAACCCTGGAGCAGTGCTCGATGGTCTGCAATGTTACGGCAGGACCAGCGGGGCTTGAGGCCGCGGCCATCACCAGGCCGTCTATGACAAAGTCTTCATTGCACAATCCGTGCTTAAGACCCGCGTCGAGTATTTTTTTCACAATCCTGATGCGCTCATCAGCAGTCTCTGGTATCTCACGGCCTTCTATGGGCAGGGCTATGAGCATTGCACCGTAGAATGCCGCCACAGGCAGGAGAGCATCAAGCCTGACAGGTTCAGCTGAAACAGAATTGACCAGGGCGCGGCCCGGATAAATGCGCAGGGCTGAGGCGAGTGTCTCTATATTAGAAGAATCCAGCACAAGCGGCAGTTCAGTCTTTATTGCAAGGGCATTTACAAGCCCGCAGAGAGTTTCTTTTTCATCAATACCTGACATGCCGGCGTTCACATCCAGAAGCGATGCACCTGCCAGTGCCTGTTCACGCGCCATCCTGACAGCAAGGGAATAATCTTTTTCCCTGAGAGCGGTCTGCAGGGCTTTTTTCCCTGTGGGATTGATCCGTTCGCCTATGATGCGGGTTTCATCTGTTATTCCAGCACCTGCTTCACCAAGAACAAGCGCTCTGTGGCTGGAACTTAAAGCCGCAGGCGCATGGGTCACAATTTTTCCTGGCTTGGTGTTGCGCAGGGCTTTTGCAAGCGCCTTGATATGGAGAGGAGTTGTGCCGCAGCATCCGCCAACAAAACTCGCGCCCGCAGCCACAAGCCCTGTTACTTTTTCTGCAAACTCCGCCGCATCCATGCGAAATACAGTTTTGCCGTCAACAAGCCTGGGCATGCCGGCATTGGGTTTGGCAATAAGGGGAACCTTTGCAAGCGGTTTCATGGCCTGTATTGTCTTCT
>RPPD01000667.1 GCA_003818675.1 Spirochaetaceae bacterium | reverse complement strand
GACCGCATGACCGCAAGACCAACCATATGGCAACCCTGAAAAAACCGGAAAACTTCATTCCCCTGGTTCTGCCACCAAGGAAAGCTCAAATGGCAGCTCATACTGACGTTATTGTTGTTGGTGGCGGACCCGCAGGAATCGGTGCAGCCATGGGGGCTGCAAAGGCAGGCTCGGAAGTCATACTCGCCGAGCGGTACGGTTTTCTTGGCGGCAATGCCACCGCAGCGCTTGTGATGCCAATGATGTCATATCATACCCAGAAATCCCCTGTGAATTATCAGGAAAACCATGATGTATTCCTGCCGGCTGATCATGGGCCGGGCGACCCCGTTATTGCGGGCGCATTGCTTGAATTCATCGAAAGGCTTATAAAAGCCGGAGGGGTAATAGCCCCTTCCTTCAAAACAGGCTATGTTGTGCCATTCGATCCCGAGATTTTCAAGATCATTGCCGTTGAGATGCTGGATGACAATAATGTGACCATGCTTTTCCATTCATTTGCAAGTGGTATTTTCAACGAAAACAACGTAAGGGGTGTTGTACTGGAATCAAAATCAGGTCCGCTTGTTATTACGGCTGACGTAATTGTGGATTGCACCGGAGATGGCGACATTGCAGCTGCTGCAGGGGCCGAATTCAGTATTGGAAGGGAGCATGACGGGCTTGTGCAGCCGATGTCCTTATTATTCAGGATGTCAGGTTTCAAGAGAAAAGATTTTCTGGAGTATATCAAAAAGCACCCCGATCAGTGGCGTGGTGTTTACGGTTTATGGGACCTGATAAAAATGGCGGCTGAGGCTGGTGAACTAAATCTGCCCCGCGAGGATATTCTTTTTTTTGATACTCTGCACGACGATGAGGTAAGCGTTAATTCAACCAGGATAATCAAGGTTCTGGGCACTGACGTGTGGGACCTGTCTTTTGCCGAAACTGCAGGACGAAGGCAGGTAAAGCAGATAGCGGCCTTTTTGAAAAAATATGTGCCAGGCTTTGGGGATTCATATGTCATACAGACAGGGACCACCGTAGGAGTAAGAGAAACCAGGCGCATTACGGGGGATTATATCCTCACTGCGGAGGACATAGGCATGGCACGGAAATTTGATGATGCCATTGCAATGTCTACCTACCCTGTCGATATACATAATCCTGAAGGAAAAGGGACAATTTTAAAGAAGCTCCCCTGGGGGGAATCCTACGACATCCCCTTAAGGTGCCTTTTACCTAAAAATGTGGAGGATATCCTTGTTGCGGGGAGATGTATATCGGGTGATCATATTGCACATTCATCTTACAGGGTAATGCCTACAAGCATGGCCACAGGTCAGGCAGCCGGCGTTTCCGCCGCCCTGGCGTCAAAAAACAGGATCAGGCCGCGTTACCTGGATATAAAGGATGTGCAAAAGGAACTCATAAGACAGGGTGCATATCTCCATAAATAAAGGCACAGGAGCTGGCGCAAGCGTCCGCTTGTGACTTTCTGATGCAGAGGCATTAGATATCTGGCGCAAGCGTCCGCTTGTGACAAATTACAAAAAGCGGGCGCACCGGGTGAACTCCCCCATCACAAGACATCTTCAGACCACAAGACCGCAAAACCCCTCCGCCCTTCGGGCACCTCCCCTTAGAAAGGTGAGGAGTTG
>RPPD01000666.1 GCA_003818675.1 Spirochaetaceae bacterium | reverse complement strand
CTCAGATTTTTCCTCTTTGCAAGGATACTTATTGTCCCTTCTTCAAACTCAGGAGCAGCGACAACCTCAAGGTAATTTTTGCCAACCATTTCAGCAGTCTCTTTATCCATCGCTCTGTTTACCACAAGGCACCCGCCGAAGGCCGCGATGCGGTCCGCCATATTAGCCTTCTCGTACGCATCAGTCAGTGTTTTTCCATATGCAGCGCCGCAGGGATTATTATGTTTTAAAATAGCCGCTGCAGGCCTGTCCATGAGAAATTTCATAATATTTAATCCGTTGTCAAGGTCGGTCAGGTTTGTCTTGCCGGGATGTTTGCCTGCCTGGATCATATCTTCTTCGGTAATGTTGCTCACGAGGCCGTTTCCGGGTGTTATAAATTGGCAGCCTCCGAGCGTAAGATTACCGTTCACCAACTCATAGAGTGCCGCTTCCTGTTCAGGATTTTCGCCATAGCGGAGACCCTTTTCGATAAGCTCACCTGTTTTATCATCAGGTATCTTCCACGTCCTTTTTTTGTAGACGAGTGTCTGGTCTCCGAAGTGAATGATCATCTCATTGGGGAAATGGTCAGCCATAATTGTGCGGTACATCTTCTTTATGTACGTCATAATGGACCTCCTCCATACAATAAGGATTCAAGGAATCAAGGATTCGAGGGTTCAAGTGTTTAAAGTAAAATCTTCCGGAATCCTTGAATCCTAAACTCCTCGAACCCTGCCGTTATTTCTTCTTATACTTTTCCTTTACCTTTAGTGTCTCTTCCAGCATCAGCAGAAATTTGACGTATTTGAGGCCGAGTTTCATAAGCGCAACATCGTCGGTCCTGATCTGTTCCAGTTCTGACGCGTCAATATCAAAGACATCAAGGAAACGGCTCTCAAAAACATATTTCCTGAATGTGTCGAGGTCATAGCTTGCCATATACATCTGTGATTGTTTCGCAGGCTCCAGGGGTTTCCCGGTCGGGTCTCTCCGCAGTTGAATCTCCCTCCACTCCCTGTTCATTTCATCACAGAGATCAACCCCCTGGTCCGCCCTCCAGGACTCCACCGTCCATTGCTTGTCCTCCTGATACCCGAGGCAATAGGGCTCCCTGATAAAGAAATAGAACTCTTCGTTCACCGGCCCCTGTTCTGCAGCTTTTCTCAATGTACCCTGTCCTATAGGATAATAACGGCAGTTCGCAGGCCGGTCTGCATAGATGGTACATCCTTCAGCGGTGACGAAAGGACATGTCTTCTCTTCGTCATCTTTCATCTTCAGAATCGCGAAAGGATGCGATGTCTTCGGATCGAGATCCATCTGCGTGTACTTGTCAAGGAATTCAGATGAGGTCATATTCAGTCGCTTCTTTAGCCTGACAATGTCAAACGGTGTCAACATGATATCAATCTTCCTGCAGCATTGCGTAAAACACTTCACCCCTTTATGACAGCTGAACTTAAACCCTGATTTCAGGGCAATTTTCGTTTTCTCAATATCTTTCATGCTCGGTAATGGCATTTTCTTACATCCTTTCTTTCTTCACTCACACTATGTCCCGATGCTCTGCATCGGATATATTCTTTTGCCTGTTTTTGTCATTCCCGCTTGCCGGGAATCCTTCCGGAAGCATGCATTACACAATAATACCATGAAAT
>RPPD01000665.1 GCA_003818675.1 Spirochaetaceae bacterium | reverse complement strand
TTCCAACTGTCGATGATGTCGACATGATAAACCGAGTTTTCAGGAAGATGGATCACAGTGCTTCTCGGCTGCGCGTCATTGAAATAGGCCAGATAGTATTCGTTCTCCCTGCCGATCGCGGCAAAAGGCATCCAAGACGGAAACAAGGGCATCGATTTCAGAAAGGCCGGCGCCGCTTCAATGATGTCGCGAAGGAATTTAATTCTGGCGGGACTCTCCCCTTCCAATTCTCCGCCTTTTGACCACCACAAAACATCCGACGACCTGTCCGGAAAATGGACGGGGTTTTCCGTGACATAAGTCTCTCCGTGGCCGACGTAACCGCCGTTGACAACGCCCCTCAGAATTTCTCAGTCATGCTGACGGCCGTCAGATTGCCCCACGACCAGGGAATGTTTCCTTCATACCTGCATTCATCGAAAACGACCGGCTTTTTGTACTTTTTCCTGTACTCGTTCGCCCTGAAGGTTTCTTCACTCTGGATGCTTGCATGGGTGATCAGCAGATTTGCATGGTCGTACCATATGGCGCCGTTGTGAATGCCGATGAGGTGATGGTATGGGTCTTTTTCCGCAAATAGTTCGATCGTATGGTCCCAGTCGCTCGATGATTTCGCATTCATGAAATCGTACTCATTGGCCATGCTCCACCATACATTCTTGAAAGCCGCGAACCTCGCGATGATGTATTCAATGTACAAGTTGTCCGCGGTCCTGTTCATCGAGCTGAAACCCCACCTGTCATACGGATGAAAAACAATCAAGTCCGCCTGAATCCCCAGGGAATCGAGCTGCCTTATCCGTTTTTCGATGTTTCCGAAAAAAGCCGGATTGAATCTGCTGAAATTCCAGTTTTTGGGAGGAGTCCCGGTAAAAGGATATAATCGGGGCTCATTGTTGTTCCAATCATAGCTCTTCGGAAAGATGCACATGCGTATTTTGTTGAAATATCCTTTGGATAGGGTTTTTATCGTGAGTTCGGCCAGGCTGTCGCCCTGATGCACCCACGCGTAACAGGTCGTCCCGAACGAGTGATGCGGAGTCCCGTCCGCGTGGGCAAAATAGAATGTGTCTTTTACCGCCACCGGCCCGTGGTTCCCTGTTTGAGCGGGAGTACAGGTGAAATTTCCCGTTTTCCCGTCAAGCTTTTTATGATTGCTGCTTGTCGAATAATTCCATGAACCCTCCTTTTGAGGCATGAATCTGACCTTGTATATCCCCTCTCCGTCATAAAATCCCTGAATCGAAACGGTGTCGCTTCCGTTGATGAATTTCCCCGATAATTTGGCGTCCGTGAATGGATTTCCATCCATCGGCCCCATCAGTGTCAGCTCGAATACGGACCATTTCTCGGCTTTTACCTGTGCCTGCAGGGAGAAACCGACCATGCTTGATAACAGCGCGGTAAATAGAACGTTTTTGATTTTCATTTCATCCTATCCTTATGTGTTTGTCGGTAATCGCATGAAGGTTAATTTTTTTTCTTTGATAGAAATACCGCCCGTCAAACAACCTATAAAACCGTAATCGACGCATCCTGCAATTGCAGATACGGCATTTCGACCTCGCTCCCGGATGCGTCGTAGAAATGCGCCGTCTCGGGTAAAATCGAGATCCTGCAGGTCCCGGGAATTGAAGCCTCGA
>RPPD01000664.1 GCA_003818675.1 Spirochaetaceae bacterium | reverse complement strand
TTCAGTTCGCAGACGCCATTTTTAATGTGGTTGGGATTCTTAACCTCTATTGAGATTCTGCAGCCCCTGAAACTGTAAGCGCAGGTGAAGCCTTCCCACTGTGATGGGAGGCATGGATCGATCTCAAGCCCGTCAAGTCCTGACCGTATCCCGAGAATATACCGCATCGCGGCCTGATATGTCCATGAGGCTGTACCTGTGAGCCAGCTGTTGCGGGCTCTGCCAGCTTTTGGATGCTCGGTTCCCAATATGTTCTGCGGATAGCAATAGGGTTCCATTTCGTAAATATCTATACTGTCATTTTTCAGCGCGGGATTGGTCTGGCAGAAATAGTCATAGGCCTTGTTTCCATGTCCTGCAAGTACAAGCGCTATTACCATCCATGCGTGTGCATGGCAGAAAATCCCGCCGTTCTCCTTTGCCCCTGGGGGGTATGTGCTCACCCCGCCGAATATTGGGTCATAGCCATTATACCCGGGCCAGGAGAGGCGCGTTCCATATGGTGTGGCCAGCAGCGAATCAACAGATTCCATCGTCGTTTTTGCGCGATCGGTGTCTGCAAATCCGGATATCACAGCCCATGCCTGTGTATGGCCGAAAATCTTTCCAAACTCGTTTTTATTTGAACCTATGGGTTTGCCTGCAGGATCAAAATATGCGATGTACCAGGCGCCGTCCCATGCCTGGGAGTTCACTGTTTCTTTCATCTGCTCATAAGTTGCGCGCAGCTTCAGCTCTCTTTCTCTGTCTGTGTCAAAACTGGCGAGCATTGCCGCCTCTGTAAGTGCTTTCCCGTACAGGCATGCTGTAAAAACCGATTCACTCCCTGTCGGAAGGTTTACCGTATCATTCCAATCCGCAAATCCGGCCAAAGGCAGACCGTGTTTCCCAAGATTCCGGGCCGTGAAGTCCAGCGCGCGTGAAAGATGTTCCCGAACAGATGCAGACTCCGCAGCTTTCCCGGAATTGGTCTTTTCATAAAATGGTATGACCTTGTCCAGGATCTGAAAATCCCCGGTTTCCTTTACATATGTCGTTGTGGCGAGAATCAGCCAAAGATGGTCGTCTGAGTAGAAAGAGGGGCGGTCTGGATGCTCCCTGCTGTCACCGGCGGACGCTTGTATTGTCAGCATAAAGAACTGATGCATGGCGTGGCCATCGCAGCATTGTACCATGCAAAGTTTTTCAATGAGGCTTTTGGCAAGCAGCGGATTATGTATGCAGATGCCCATTACATCCTGCGCGCAGTCTCTGAAGCCAGTGCCGCGGCTGCCAAAACCAGACTGGTAAAGCGAGAGGTCGCGCGACCAGGAAGTTGTGACATGGCATTGGCGGGGCAAAAGCGTGTTTGTGACCCGGTCAAATGCTGCATCGGGAGTGTGGACGAGTGCTGCAGCCAGATAATCCTCCCAGAATGTGGAAAGCTTATCAAGTGCATTCCTGACATTTGCCGGGTCGGAGTAGTGCAGTATTTTTTCCCACTCTGTGTCCATATCTTCTGTCTGGCCAAGCTGTGTAATAACAGTTGCAGTTTCGCCTGGAGCACGTGTGCCGAGTTTGATCAGAAGCGCGCCGATATTTTCATCTGAAAGTGCTTCTCCACCGTCGAGGTTTTCCAGATCCAGGCTTTCAGGATGCTGCCAGGT
>RPPD01000663.1 GCA_003818675.1 Spirochaetaceae bacterium | reverse complement strand
TTCCTCGCCCTCAATGGATATCTTGATCTTGGTAATTTCAAATTCTTGCAGGAGGTTTTCATAGATTTTTTCCTGTATCGATAAATCCCTCCGCAAATGCGCAAACTGGAGCACTATGTCAGGGAGCAGTTTCTGCGAAGGCAGGATCGCACTGCCCCTGGCAGTTCCTGTTTCAATCTCTGCAATCAGTTTCTGCAGATTGTCCCGCTCGTTTTTAAGTTTTAGAATATATGGGTCCTCGAGCGCAAGCGAACCCTGGTAAGTCCTGATTTCCATTTCCTTGAGTATGAACTGGGAGCGCAGGTTTGCCAAAACCGTGATCTTTTCCTCCGTGAGGGTTTCGATCTGGATAACACCGTATTGTGTCTGCAGCTGCTTGATGAGTTTCTCGTATTCGGAAAGCTGGCTCTGAACATCCACGAGTTTCTTCGCCAGAAGTTCCTTCTGCTTTGAACTCTGGAGGCCCTTGATTTCCAGCATGCGGGTGTCCAGCAGGCTGACAAGTTTATTCACCATTCGCTGGGCAAAATCCGGATTATAATCTTCATATGTAATGTTGACAGTAAGGGTCTTTTCGTCAAAATCCAGTTTCAGGTGTTTCATGATCTCATCGCGGATTTTTCCCAACCTGGTGTCCTCCATGTTATACCGCTTGCCTATCCCAAACTCCTGTGTCAGGGCGTCAAGAATGGTCTTGCTCCTCATTATCTTCATCAGGTATTCACCATAGGAAAAACTGTAGGATGAAAACGAGAAACCCGAGCTCATGCTCATGCCCGCGCTTGGAGTAAAAATGGAGCTCAAGACATCACTGTAAATGCGCTGATTTATTGAAATGACCGCCTCTGCGCGGTACACATCCGGGTACATGCTCATTTCAGGGGGGAGTACTGCGGTGATCCCTGCGAAAGCGAGTACTGCCAAAGCAACTCCAGCGGTCGCGATGACGATAAACTTTTTGTACTTCAACAGCAGGAGGAGTATTGAGAGTATGTCTATTCCTTCATCATGTCTTGGAGTATATTTTTCTTTTGCCATAACGGATATTTTATTCCTTTTTAATAATCGGCACGATTTGGCACCTGGTAAAGCATTTCACTATTGTGATTTGCCGGCCTCTCACCTGTTCTTTCCGTTAATTTTAAACAGCGGTGAAAGTACCGCGGCAAAGCTTGCCACAAGAATCCTGAAATCAAGCGCAACAGACCAATGCTTCCTGTAGGAGAGGTCCATCTCAATCCATTTCCCGAAGGTGAGGTCGTCCCTTCCATAAACTTGCGGAAAACAGGTAATTCCAGGGATGCATTCCAGCCTGAGCATGTCCCGTTCCCCATACTCGCTGACCTCGGAGACGAGATGCGGTCTGGGGCCCACAAGGCTTAAATCCCCCTTCAGGACATTGAAAAACTGCGGCAACTCGTCAAGACTCCATTTCCGCAATATGGCACCGATCCTTGTCATCCTGGGGTCGTTTTTCATTTTGAAAAGCGGGCCTGCACCCTGTCATTGTAGGACAGCAGGGACTTCTTCATGGCCTCTGCACCAACTACCATGGTACGGAATTTCAGGAATTTTATTATCCTCCCGTTCTTGCCCACGCGTTCATGATTGTAGTATACAGGTCCTCCGTCTTCCAGCTTTATCCA
>RPPD01000662.1 GCA_003818675.1 Spirochaetaceae bacterium | reverse complement strand
CTCTGCGGAATAGGACATGTGGCAGGCTCCATTATCCTCGGGATGATCGGAATACTGGCGGGTATTGCACTGGGTCACCTGGAGCTTTTCGAGGAGATCCGCGGCAACCTGGCCGCATGGCTTCTTATTGCTTTTGGCTTTGTCTACTGCGTCTGGGGATTGTGGAAAGGCATAAGGAACAGGCCGCACATCCACAGGCACATTCATGAACACGGTGTGCAGCATAAACATGTTCACTCCCACCTTGGTGACCATGTTCACATGCATGAACACGCCAAAAAACAAAACCTTACGCCCTGGATACTCTTTATTATCTTTGTATTTGGACCATGTGAACCCCTGATCCCGCTTCTGATGTATCCGGCGGCTATAGAAAGCATTTGGGGAGTTGTGATTGTCGCAATGGTTTTTTCAATTGCCACAATTTCAACCATGACAATTATCACGATAATCTCGGTCTATGGCCTTAACATCGTCCGGTTGCCCCGCCTTGAAAGATTCACGCACGCCCTGGCAGGCGGCGCCATTTTTCTCTCAGGTATGGCGATACAGTTTCTGGGATTGTAGGGATTTATTTCCCCATCATTTTTCCAGTTCTCAAATAGCGGTCCAGTTCCCGCTGCTTCTGCTCCACAAATCTTTCGTAATTCCCGGGACTGAAGGCTCTGGGGATTGCGTGACGGGAAATACCCGAGGTAAGTGTAAAAAGCATGCGCCAGGTTACTTGTGTGTTTCCCGATTTATTTTCCTCCAGAGATACTGACAGGCGCACCACGGCGTCCTTTCCGCTGACCATGATGTATTCCACAAATCTGTCCGGCTCATATGTGATGAGGGTCCAGACAACGCGCAGTCCGAGGTTCTCCCGCGTGTGGAATATCGCATTTTTCTCTGCGACACCGGATTCCGAATAACACATGACACATTTCCAGCCCGGCAGCCACTCATATTCCAGTACCGGGCAGAGCAGCGGAAAGATTTTTTTCGGTGGAAAAGCCAATTCAAATTTCTTCATTCGCTCAAAGCGCTCGCTCTTTCTCCACTTGATTTTTGCTTTGCTGTTCATGATTACCTCCGTTCAGCCGAAGCTAAACCGTGAACCTATAGACAGGTCAATCTTTATTTGAGATTTGTTTTATGAAGTCCCTGGTTTCTGAATCGGAAAATCCCAGAAATTTGAGAAATTTCCTGTGCGCCTTTGAAGAGGTTTTCTCAAAAACCCTGTGCACTTTCTCATAATTTCCTTCATGGATGCCGGCCTGTCTGCCCAGCTCCCCCATCCTGGCAAGGAAGGGTTTGCTGCCCGCAAGCGTCCCCTCGCTTTCGATCATTTGGAGGAGGAGAGCCTGCTGGTTTTGCAGGCAATCCAATTCACTGTTCAGATTGAGGAGCCGGTTGAGCAGAATCCGGAGTATGCCCTCCTCGGGCGTTTGAAGAAACTGCCTGATTTTTTTGAGGGGAATGCCGATGCCACGCAGGCGAACGATTATTTTGAGCCGTTCCCGGTCATCCTCGGTATAAACCCGATACGCGCTTGATGACCGGTGCGACGCCGCGAGCAGCCCCAATCTGTCGTAATACAGGAGCGTGGAACGCGAGAGCCTGAACAAATCCCCGAGATTCACTATGGTATAAGTCATTCTCCATG
>RPPD01000661.1 GCA_003818675.1 Spirochaetaceae bacterium | reverse complement strand
TGAGTATCACAGACTGGGATGATCTTTCACATTCAAAAGGCCTGACTGCGGCAGAAAAAAGTGATCTTGCCCAATATCTTCAAATCCCGTTTGGTCCTGAAATGGATGCGGCCTTTCGGGAATTCGTGAATAAAACAATTCCTGCAGGGCTTTCATTTTTTGACAGGCTGCAGGTAATGCTTGAAAACTACAGCACATATCAGTATGAGCTTGGATTTGATGAGACTGTAAGGCCTGAGAGAATGCTTGCGTTTTTGACAGAAAACAAAAAAGGCGACTGTACCGAGTTTGCAAATGCTTCGGCCATGCTTGCCCGCTACCTGGGGATTCCTTCACGTGTTGTTACGGGATTTGTGGCATCAAAGTATCTGCAGCTTCCAAAGCACAAGAGGGCTCTTCTTCTGCTGCAGGATCGGATTGAATTTCTCAAGCAATTTGACATAAATGATCTTTATATGGTGACGACCTCGCACAGGCATGCATGGTTTCAGGCATATATTCCGTCATTCGGATGGATAGACATGGAAGCCACCCAGTTTGCAATTCCCCCGCAGCTGGGCGGAAATCCAAATGACTGGAATCTTGTCATTCCACTTGTAAAAAAGGAAAATCCCAAAATAATAAAGGAACCTTTCCCCTGGGCATTGATTGGGATCGTCAGCGCTGCCTTTCTCGCAGGACTTGTTGTACTCATCTACTCTTACAAGTTTGCAAGAGAGCTTTATTTAAAGGTTCGTTCATCCTCGTTTTCACGGGCAGGAATAAAAGCGCTTCAAAGACTGCTTTTGGCAAAGCTTGCAAACAGGGGATTTGCACACAAACCGGCATCCGGAACAATAGTGGAATACGCAGAAAAATATCTGGCGGTTATGGGTTTTGCAGAGATTTACACTGAGCTTTCATATCGTATTTCCATTCCAGATGATGAAAAAACTCAAAAACACCGCGCATTGCGTAATGAATATGGAAAAATATTGCAGGAGACAGGAAGGATGGGTTTCTGGAGCAGGATAAAATATGTGTTTTGGCTTGCGGGGATAAGATATTGATAATTAAGGGCTTTTCTCTTAATAGTTTATCAAGCATCATTTTTATTGTCACAATCTTTGCTTCCTATGGCGCCATGGCATCATCCTGCACAGAGAGCAATGAATGGAAGATGTTCAGGGGAGAAAAAGGGCTTGGGGTTACATCCAGCACTGTCAGACCGCCAATTGCCGTGAAATGGAAACTGCAACTGCAGGTAAAGAGCGATATTGCAAAGGCCTTCAACCCTCCTGTGATCATCGACGGTGTTATTTACTTTGGCTCCTATGATGGAAATTTCTACGCACTTGACATACAAAGCGGATTCATGCGGTGGGTCTTCAAAACAGGTGAGCGCATCAATTCCATACCATGCGGAGATGAAAAAAATGTGTATTTTGGATCTGATGACGGGAAACTTTATGCTGTATCGCGCAATGATGGAAAGGAAATCTGGTCCTATGACACGAATGAATATGTCCAGTCCCTCGTGTCTGAGTACGAGGGTGCGCTTTTTTTTGTGACCAATGGTCCTGGAGCCGGGTACTTTCTCGATAAAAACGGCAATCTTCTGCAGACAATAAAAAATGAGTCATGGGAAAAATACACCTTCATGATTTATG
>RPPD01000660.1 GCA_003818675.1 Spirochaetaceae bacterium | reverse complement strand
CTTCCACGCAGCTGGTTATCAATCCGGCGGGACTCATGCCGTTCAGTTCCGATAACATGGAGTCCTCCAAGGGTTAGAATTTCATCATGACTACGCTGCCATTCTTTTTCTTCTTTTTCCCATATCTTTTCACTTGAGACTTCCCATTTTTCGTGTCTCGTACCGCCTAAAATAATATCAACTCCGCGTCCTGCCATGTTTGTGGCGACTGTCACTGCTCCCTTTTTGCCGGCCTCTGCGATGATGGATGCTTCCTGAATATGATTTTTGGCGTTTAATACCTGATGAGGAATACCTTTCCGTGTAAGTAAGTCGCTGATAATTTCATTTTTATCAATTGACGTCGTTCCGACCAGTACCGGTTGACCGCGTTTGTGGCAATCGGCTATATCTGTTGCTATTGCTGCGTATTTTGCCCGCGGTGTCTTGTAGACGCTGTCGGCGAAATCTTTCCGGACCATCGCGCGGTGAGTAGGAATTACAACGACATCCAGATTATAAATTTTATGGAACTCCTCCGCTTCCGTTGCAGCTGTTCCTGTCATTCCGGCAAGTTTCTGGTACATACGGAAATAATTCTGGAGTGAAACGGTCGCAAGAGTTTTGCTTTCCTGTTGAATGGCAACTCCTTCTTTGGCTTCTATCGCCTGATGGATGCCTTCCGAGAAACGCCTGCCATGGAGAAGTCTACCGGTAAATTCATCTACAATGATGACCTGCCCGTCTTTGACGATATAATCTTTTTCCCTCTGAAAAAGCACACGGGCCTTGAGCGCTGCTTCTATATGATGGACTGTCTCAAAATCTTTTTCATAAATATTTCCGATCCCCAGTATTTTTTCTACTTTCAGGATGCCGTGGTCGCTCAAGTGTGCGGTGCGGAGTTTTTCATCAATGACAAAATCCGTTTCGTGGTTCAATTTTTCTACAAGCTTTGCATAATCATAATATGCATGCGTCGCTTCCATGTCAGGAGCGGATATGATGTGCGGGGTCCGCGCTTCATCAATCAGCACGGAATCCACCTCATCAACCACCGCGAAGTGATATTCCCGCTGGACGACCTGAGATATGTCAGACACCATGTTGTCCCGAAGGTAATCAAATCCATACTCGCTGTTGATGCCATAGGTGATATCCGCCTGATATGCTTCTCTACGGGAAATAGGCTTGAGGTGCATGAGTCTCCAGTCGGTCGCATTCTTATCTTCGTACTGCGGATCATAAAGAAACGACTGTTCACTGATCATTGCTGAAGTTTTGAGTCCTAACGCATGGAAAATCGGTCCCATCCATCCTGCATCACGGCGTGCAAGATAATCGTTTACAGTCACAAGGTGTACCCCTTGACCTGTGATTGCGTTGAGGTAGAGAGCAGGAATAGCAGAAAGCGTTTTCCCTTCTCCTGTTTTTTGTTCAGCAACTTTTCCCAGATGAAGCACAAGTGCTGCAATCATCTGTACATCAAAATGCCTCTGCCCGATAGTACGCAGTGATGCCTCGCGCACCAGAGCAAAGGCTTCCGGCAAAATATCATCAAGTGGAGTTCCGCCGATGATCCTTTCTTTCAGTTCAGCTGTTCTTTTCGCAAATCCGCCCTCGCGGATGCGTTTCATTCCGGCTTCCTGTGCATTGATATTTTCTACAATTTT
>RPPD01000659.1 GCA_003818675.1 Spirochaetaceae bacterium | reverse complement strand
GTTTTTTGAACGGCAATGAAAAAAATGATTCCTGAAAGGCTGAGAGAAGAACCGCTGACAGGTATTCCGTCAGGCTCACTTTCTCTTCCCGTATCACTGAAAGAATATCTGCAAGTGTAATAATACCGCGAGTCCTGATGTATGGCTGACGGAAATGTTTTTTAAAGGGAAGCGCAAGAACCTTTGAATCCATCAGCGGGGGTGGTATGGCCTTTTTGTAATATCGCTTGTAGGCGTCCTCATATTCTTCGTCATCCGGCTGTTCGGAAGGTTTTGGCAGGCCCGCAAGCAATTTATCTTCCGTTCCCTGGAGACGGAAATACTCCGCCAATAATGCCATGAAAAAAATCGAGGCACCAGTACCATCCGTTATAGAGTGATGAAATTCCATGGCTATCGTGTTGGCATGGGCCCGGACCCTGAACGGGAAAATACCCCGCTTTGTCACTGGCATGGCTTCACATGGAAATCTGGAATCTGCAATTATCTGCGGATTCGACAGATTGGTGCTCCAGAAATGCCAGAACAATCCCCGCTGCAGGTTTACTCTGTAATATGGAAAACGGATAATGATGTGATCCAATGCCAGTTGAAGGATAGTAATCTTTACGGGATGTTTCAGGCTGGCTTCAAGTCTGAACAGGCAGGTATTATCCGGCGTTGTTACAAGCGTATACAGAGTGGCGGCATTGTCCAGGCGATACCACTCCGCACGCGAACTGGGTGAATCCTTTTTGTTTCGCATGTACTTTCAATGTACTATAAAAGGGGGATTCTGGATAGCACATGCGCGATGGTGTTATCGGGTTTTCACCAGGAACAGATACTCGTGGACATGGATGCTGCGTCCCCGCAAATTTCGGCTTCCCCTGAAGGTATTGTACTGGGTAGTCAGTACCTCCACAGATCCCGCACTTGCAAGCAATTCTCCCATTTCCCTGAAACTCACATACCCTTCAGAATTGTATGATACAAGCAGATATTTGGCTTTTATTTTTTGCACAAGGCGGCCCAGTTCAAGGGCTACATCCTGGCGCCTGTTGTACGCAGAGCGCTGCCAGCCATGCGGAATTCCTGACACCCTGCTTGTCTTTGTAGGCCGCAGGTAATCTGCGATGAGATTGAGCATGAAATAATTGGAACCATATGGATGCTGATTATATGGCGGATCAAGGTATGCAAGGTCTATTTCCGGTACAAGCCCGGCCGCCTCAAGCGCGTCCTGACGCAAAACCGTAACATCACTGGAAAAGCGGCTGAACACAGGGAACGGAAGAGTGATGTCTGCCATTATCCTTGAGAGAGCATCACGGTTATTGCCGCCAAACTGGCCAATTCCGGTGGAGGAGTTCTTGTAGAATCCCTTGAATACGCCAGAGGTATTTGCGTGTACAGATGCCTGTGAAAGCAAAGGCGCAATGAAAAAATGCCTGACATTCTCCGGTAATCCTTCAATACACTGTCGCGCGATGTCAAGAAAATTTGCGTTTCTTGTTGTGTAAAAAACGCGCTCGCCCTGCCTGATATTTGAGTCATCCTTTGGCGCATAGAGTTCACTGATAAATCCTCGGTGTGCATGGGGAATAAAGTCTTTTGACACGAGGGCCTGTTGCAAAGAAAGTTCACAGCGCGCAACAATATCACGGTGCATTT
>RPPD01000658.1 GCA_003818675.1 Spirochaetaceae bacterium | reverse complement strand
TTTGACACTAGTGGCTACTTGAACAAAGATGTGGCGGCGGATGATATCGCCGTTGCCGAGCTCACCGGTAGAATTTTCGCCGGTGGCCCAGAGCGTGCCGTCGTTCTTGAGGGCCAGGCTGTGTTGAGACCCGCCTGACACGGCAGTGACGCCGCTTGCTACCATCACAAAACTTGATCGGTCGACATCATTTCCGGTGCCGAGCTGACCATATCTATTAAAGCCGGTGACCCAGAGCGTGCCGTCGTTCTTTACGGCCAGGCTGTGGACAACCCCGGCCGCAATCGCACTGATGCCGCTTGCTACCTGGACAAAGCTGTATCTGGTTCGGGTATCGCCGGTACCAAGCTGACCAACAGAATTATTCCCGGCGGCATAGACTGTGCCGTCGTTGAGCAGCACGAGGCTAAATTCGGCTCCGCAAGCCACGGCTTTGACGTTGCTCATGTACGGAACTTGCACCAAGACGGATCTATCGCTGACATCTCCGGTGCCGAGCTGGCCATAATTGTTACGGCCGACAGCCCAGAGGGTGCCGTCGCTCTTGACGATCAGGTTGAAAATCGCGCCGCAGGCGACCTGCTTTACCGAACCGTTCAGCGCGGCCCTGGCATCGGCCTCCTCCTGATTTTCGCCTTGCATTTCGGTGCCAGTACCGGTCTCCGGTATCGGGCAGCCGGATAACATCAGGACAAGCAGCACCAATCCGAATATCAGGAGCCGGAAACCTTGTTTTTTAATTCCCATTTTGCAGCCTCCTTTGATTGAAAAAATTCATGACAATATGATTATGCATACATCATTGAATTCTTTTATAAAAATCCGCCCGGAATCCCGGATCCGGACGTATTTCAAATACTTTTTTTACTGGTTCAGGTTAATAATTGAAAAATAGCTGGAGTTGCCGGGATATGATTGCTCCGGAATAAAGCTGTCATACCGTACATATTTATTGTTTATCAAGGATTTAAGGGCAACTCTATTGGTACTGCTCGTATACAAGCTGAAAAAACCCTCCGGATACAACGGCGTATCTGAGTTTGCCGCCGCACGGCTCGTTGCATTCGCAACTACATAGTTATGTTTCGCGTATGACCGCAATCCCACCCGATTATTGCCAAGATCGGCAAGACCAAAGGTGTCAGGGGGGCCTATCGCACCGCTATAAGTTGAATACATATCCCCATTTTCATAGACAGTGACATATTTGCTGTTTGCATACGCCCGCAAGGCGATTTTTTTCTCAAAATACAATATAAACTCAGTACTCGTATCCCCAAGACCGAGCTGACCACAAATATTATCACCGGTAACCCAAAGAGTACCGTCTGTCTTCACGGCCAGGCTGTGAAAATATCCGCCTGCTGCAGCTTTGACGCCACTCATTATCGGCACAAAGCTGAATCTGGAAATGTTGTCGCCTGTCCCGAGCCCGCCATATGGATTATAACCGGTAACATAAAGAGTGCCGTCAGCTTTTATGGCCAGGCTGTGCTCACTTCCACACCCGCTTGCTATCGAGCTGACACCACCCATTACCGGAACAAAACTCAATCTATTGATGTCATCTCCAGTGCCGAGCTTGCCAAATTCATTACTGCCTGCAGACCAAAGGGTGCCGTCACTCTTTAGGGCCATGCTGTGTGCCATTCCGCAGG
>RPPD01000657.1 GCA_003818675.1 Spirochaetaceae bacterium | reverse complement strand
TGGTACTATCACTTGCAGACAAATTGCCCGATTTTTCAAGACCAACGGAATATATAGCACTTGCAAAAAAGGGAACATACACTTTTTATCACGGAGATATCGCAAGCACGGATATAAAGGAACTCACTGATATTCACAAATTTGAATCAGTGGCAAATGAGTATGTAACCCCCCAGTCCACGGCAAAATGGTGCCGTTGGCACAGGGATTCATACGCAGTAGGCGCTCTGGCGCGCTTTAACAATAATGGTGATCTCCTTCTGCCTGAAGCCAGGGAAGCTGCTGCGCAGTTTGGTTTGAAACCTGGCAACTCAAATCCTTACATGAACAATGTGGCCCAGGTTGTAGAGCTGGTGCAGGTGATCCTTCATTCTATAATGCTTGTTGATGAAGTGCTTTCTTCCGGCATAAAACCTGAAACACCGGTTGCCATGACGCGTTCAGGTGAGGGTGTCGGATGCGTTGAGGCACCGCGCGGGATTCTCTTCCATCGTTATGCTTTTAATGAAAAGGGTGAGTGCACAAAGGCAAACATATGCATTCCCACTGGTCAGAACCACGCAAACATACAGAAAGATTTCGAGGCGCTTGTTCCTGCAATAATAAACAGGCCGCAGGAAGAAATCAGGCTCCTTCTGGAAATGCTTGTACGGTCGTATGATCCGTGCATATCCTGCTCGACGCACTTCCTGAATGTCGTGTTTGTCTAAACAGATTGTTGTAATCGGTCTTGGTAATCCACTTGTTGAGGACGAGGGGATTGGTCAGGCTGTACTGCAGAAACTTGAGAACAATTACGCCTGCACAGACCTGGATATGGTGGATCTCGGAACAAATGCGTTTTCCATTATTCATGCTCTTCAAAACAGAAAGACTGCTGTTATAATAGACTGTGCTTTCATGGGGCTTGATGCCGGTGAAATCCGGAAATTTGGGCCTGACGAGGTAAAGTCTGGAAAAGAACTTCTACACGCCTCGCTTCACGAAGCGGATATTCTTGGTATTCTTGACATTTATAAGCGCATCACGGATTCGCCGGCAGGAATTATCATATTCGGCATACAGCCTTCAAGTCTGCGCCAAGGGCTACCGCTATCGACCTTGCTTGAATCAAGGCTTGTCGGTTATGCTGAGACAGTGGCTCGGGAACTGGGCCTGGCGGAAAAAACGGTAGTATAGTTAATGCATGAGTTTTCAATTGCTGAATCCATAATGAAGTTCTTGCAGGAAGAAATAGGGAAAATGGATCCACGACCTGCAAAAGTTCTAACGGTAAAAGTTATCATTGGTGACATGCACCAGATTGTCCTGGAGAGTCTTCAAATGGCATGGGAAGCGCTTTGTATTGACACGCATGTGTTTTACAAGTCAAGTCTTATTGTAAAGACAGAACCCATCATTCTCAAATGTAACAAGTGTTGTACTGAAGATGTAAAGAATGGGTATCTTTTTATTTGTAATAAATGCGGCTCCAGGGATGTTGAAATAACTGGAGGCAGGGAATTTTATATTGAGGATATAAGGGTTGAAAGCGATGGTTGAAGAAACAGGTTGTACGGTAAAGATATATAAAAATATCATGAGCGCCAATGAAGAATGGGCATCAAAGACAAGGGCGCTGCTTTCCAAAAACAATACTGTGATGATAAATATAATAGG
>RPPD01000656.1 GCA_003818675.1 Spirochaetaceae bacterium | reverse complement strand
GACAGGCTGAAGAGGAGACCATTCATTAAAAATGTGATAATCTGCACGCGCCTGGAGATGTTTTTTGCCTTGCGATAAAGCGAATCAGGAACCGGAAGCCCCTTTCTGGCGAGGTTATACCAGTCATGGAAGGGTTTCATGAAAAGATAAAAAATTGTAAAACCTACAAGGCTTGAAACAACTAGTGAAATCTTTCCCAGGTTCTGATAAAGCGCATCTTCTGTGGAGGAAAAGCCGATGAGATAACTCCCCAGCATGGTTTTATAGACCGCAAGGCCGACGGTTATCATAATGACCACTATCTGGATCTTTATGCGCAGGGCATTTCGGACAAAAATGTTCTCTTTCATAGACTACCTGACAGCGACAAAACCCGTCTCTACAATCAACTTCTGGCCGGCATCCGAGAGCATCCAGGAAAGCAGCGCCCGGGCATTCCCCGGCACATCGCCTTTGCGCGTGACCGCGAGCACAGGCCCGGCGAAAACATAGCTTTTATTCCTGATGGTTTGCGTTGACGGGACGACCCCGTTCACGCCGAGAAGCTTTATGTTCATGTTCTGATGCATCTCGCGCACAAAATAATAAATGGTATAGCCAAGTGAATCCCTGGTGTCCTTGTATTCGGCAACCATGTCAATAATACCGCCCATGTCTTCGGCCACCCGCTCGGTCGGCGGCTTCATCATGATCAGGCCCTTCATGACCACATTCTGCATGATGGTCTGGCTTCCGGAATTGGGTTCGCGCTGGAAAGCCACAATCAGCATGTCTTCCCCGCCGACGTCCTTCCAGTTGGCAATCCTGCCCGTATAGATGTCACGGATCTGGGCGACCGTGAGGCTTTGCACCGGATTGTCCTTTGCCGTGATGAACACGAAAGCATCAACGGCAACCGGCGTCGTTTCAAACGTAATCCCCTTTGCCCCGGCCATTGCAATCTCGTCCTTCGACGGTTCCGATACAAAGATGATGTCGGCCCTTCCCTCGACAAGGTTGACGTATGCCTGGTGGGTGGTATTGTGCCGGACAAAACGCGACGCTTCATCCGGTTTCATGGAAAGAAACCTGGCGGCTATGGCGTCGCTTATTGGCTTCGTTGCCGTGGAACCGTCGATCCTGGGAAACGTCTGCCTTGTAAACTCAGGTTCGGTCGCGCAAGCCGACAGGAATAGCAGAACTGCCAATAATACAATCACGCTTTTTTTCATTGGATCCCCCTCGGTCTGAACGCTTATGTTACAGAATCATTATAGTTGAAAAACCCCGAGAGGGCAAATTTACCCTGCGAATGGCCGATTGAACCAATTGCCGACTTTGTGTAATCTTTACAGGGTTTTGCAACAGGGAGGGAGCGCACAGATGATAATCGGATTCGCCAATGAAAAATACCTTCAGGAACAGAGTGACGCGATCCGCGAACGTCTAAAAAAAATGGCCTGTAAACTATACCTGGAGTTCGGCGGTAAAATTCTCTTCGATTATCACGCAGCAAGGGTTCTCCCCGGATTCGATCCAAATGTCAAGATGCGCCTGCTCCAGCGCTTAAGCAATGAAGCCGAGATCATTCTCTGCATTTTTGCCGGGGACATCGAGCGCCGCAAGGTGAGGGCTGACTTTGGCATTACCTATGACGTGGACGCCATGAAGCTCATTGAT
>RPPD01000655.1 GCA_003818675.1 Spirochaetaceae bacterium | reverse complement strand
CAGCACCGCAGAGGTCTGTCCAAAACGCTCAATGGTCTCAGCCATCCGAATCGCCGCCTTAACGCTCCGGATGCGGGTATGAGCATACCGCAGATTCAGATGCGCTATTTCGATGGCTTCGAGCAAGCTCATACAGTGCTGTGCCTTTTAAAGGACTTTTCGATCAGTTGATGAATCGTCGCCGGGTCCTCTCGCTCCATTTGATCCCGGCGGCTGAGCAATTCCACCTCTGTCCGCTTGGGTTCAGATGGTAATGAAAGCACCTGAAAAAGCCTGCCGTCAAAAGCAATCAGGTCTTTATCGATGAGGCTGTTTCTGGCCAGGATGTAGTCATCGAGCGTCAACCGCAACAGCGTACATACTTTATCGTAGCTGTAATAGGACAAGCCATACCTGTCGGCCACCATCACCAGAAACAGGTAAAGCAAAAGACCGTGGCAATCCAGATCGGACCAGAACCCATCTTGCACGAAACGGTGCTCGATAAAGGCAAATGTGCCACTTATTTTACGGACTCGATCGGGACGAAGTGGACAGATCATCTGGTTTTATCTCCTTTTTTATGCATCCTAAACAAACCCGCTCGGCTTGTAAATCGAGTCCTTCTTTGCAAGAAGACGCATAATTCTTGCAACCTTCCGGTATCAATAGAACTTTTTGCGCTGACGAGTCCTTCTTTGCAAGATATGAAGATGCCGGTATAATATAGTAGTAACCACCCTGTTTTATTTGTATTTTATCGCTTGACGCGTCCATCTTTGCAAGATGCCGTACACGCCGTTTTGCATCACGTTTTTTCTGCAAAACACGATTGCGTTCACGATATTTCTCATGCTCTTGGCGATACTTGCTCCAGTAGTCCGGATTATTCTCCTGCCATTTTATTTGAGAATTCTTCTGATTTTCCCGGTAATCCGGATCGCTGGATTTTTTCTGGCGCTGCCAGCAACGCTTTCTCGCTCGTTGACAGGCCGTTCGCTTGCAATATGCATGATTTCTGACGCGGGAATTCAGGTCCAAAAATCGTCGGCAATTTCTACAGCGTTTTTTCCGGTCCATGGTCTCCCTCCATGGGGAGATCATAAACCATAATCTTCATAAAACGTTTTTATAAACCTGTATCTTATTTGATTATGCTTCTTTTGATTGGATTTTCAAAAATACAAAGAGGAGGGAAAAACGAGATAAAGGGTTTTGTCGGTGGGTCAGTTTTCTTGAGCAGAGGCGGGTCAATTCAAATTAGCGTCAAGGATCCGCGGAGCAAGAGAAATCGCACAGCAATCTGTTTAATACTTCATCACAGGTTTTCATTCATTTCATCAAAATTGAAACATATCAAAATTGTTCCTAATAATCAGACGATGGCAGCCCTATGGATTCGGAATCCAACACTCCTGAAGCCGAAGTCCGCAGGTGTAAACGGTGACCAGAAAGACATAGTTGTGGAATGTGTGGACATGTCTCAGAATCAGTCTGACTTCATCGGGGTTCAGCACACTTGGCAAGCGGCTCTCTTTTTGTGCCTTGAGATATTCAAAAACAGGCCATTTTCGCTCAAGCACATGGATGAAGAAGAATTTCAAACCACAGTAACAGATTCTCATGGTAGCCGGCGCCCATTTGGATTCGTTCCGGCAAAAGAGAAAATACTTTTTCAACT
>RPPD01000654.1 GCA_003818675.1 Spirochaetaceae bacterium | reverse complement strand
GATGTGACCAGGTTTATATTGTAGCGGGATTAAAGTATTTCCGCTCAATAAAAACGGCATTGTGACGAAAATAGAAGGGAGGGGGGAACAATGTTTTTCAACAGGACTTTTGACAACAATCTCTATTTGTTGAAACGGACTATGGACGCCTCCATTCTCCGTTACAATGTCACCGCAGACAACATCGCAAACGCGGACACACCCAATTTCAAGCGCAAGGTGGTGAGCTTTGAGTCTGAACTCAAGCGCATCCAGGACATGGAGCGGGAACAGCCGGCATTTGAAGGAGCACTCATGGATGATTCCAGGAGACTCTCGTTGATGGAGCCCCGCAATGTATATGAACTTGAACCCAATGTTACACTGGATTACCTTACCACCTCGGACAACAACGGAAACAATGTTGACCTGGAGCAGGAGACAATGGCTGCCATGAACACGCAGCTTTTATACCAGTCCCTTCTCTATTCGACAAACGCGGAATTCCAGCGCATGAACATAGCGCTTTCGATGAAGGCATGAGGAGTTAAACCATGGGAATGCTGACAGCCATAAATACGGGCGCCTCGGGATTGACCGCCCAGAGGATGAGACTTGACGTAATTTCAGACAACATCGCAAATGTTGATTCCACGAGAACCCCAGAGGGCGGTGTTTTCCATAGAAGCAGGGTCATTTTCAAGCCAAGGGTTTCAACACCGTACTGGCGCAGCCCTTTTCTTCCAGAAGCTCTGGACAACAAAGTGGGAGGTGGAGTGCGGGTGGTCAATATCCAGAAGGACTATGATTCAAAGCCGCGCCTTGTATATGACCCCACGCATCCTGATGCAATAAAAACAGGACCTGAGGCGGGGTATGTGGAATATCCCAATGTAAATATTGTCAGTGAAATGACTGACATGATCTCGGCTTCCAGGAGCTACGAGGCAAATGCCACGATTATAAACGGCTCCAAGGCAATGTTTCTTAAGGCACTCGAAATCGGGAGGTAATGAGTCATGATGCCGGATTTTTACACATTTGACAGGCTCTCACGGGAATCTTTCACGCTGTCGCGCGACAGTATCAACACTCTACAGCGCATCATGGAAAAGGACGCTTTCGAGGAAGCCCAGGAAAACCCGGTCGAGGAAGGCTTCGGCGCTCTCATGATGAAGGCTTTGGGAAACGTCAACAATGCACAGAACAAAGTGTATGACATGCAGGATAAACTCAGAACTGAACCAAATTCAATAAATATACATGACCTCACCATCGCGAGCGCAGAGGCAACCCTCGCTCTCTCGATGACCAAGGAACTGGTTGAACGCGCAATACGCGCCTACAAAGAGGTTATAAATGTCCGGTAATAATCGCGCCAGGGATGGCGGCTAAACACCGACACGGACGTTCATGAACGGGAGGGGAAATGAACGAATGGCTTAAACGCGTGCTGGAGCAGATAAAGGCGCTCTGGCAAAAAATCAATCTCACACAGCGCATAATCATGTTTTCGATTGCGGGCGTAGTGCTTGTCGCAGTGATCATGCTGTTTGCATTCAGCGCATCACCATCGCGTCCTGCTCTTTTCAGGGCACCCATCACGGACGAGAACGCGCTTTTCCGCATAACGCAGAGGCTGGATCAGGAAAACATCCCGTACACAGTAACAGAAGGTATTGT
>RPPD01000653.1 GCA_003818675.1 Spirochaetaceae bacterium | reverse complement strand
TTTGGAAAGCTCTTTAGTTTTCCTGTGACCGCCGCCATGATCAACAGCAAAAGGCCACCTGTCGCAAAACGAATCGCCAGTACGGCAAACGGGTGTATTGTCGCCACAGAGAGCTTTATGAAAAAATACGTGGATCCCCAGACAATGTATACTGTAATATATGCAAGAACGACAAGAATGACGCGTTTCGCGTCTGCACCCTGGGCTTGCGCCATCAATATACCACTGATCCAGAAAGTGCATTCAGCCTTGAAAGTCTCTGCGCCAGAAGCCTCGCAAGGAAAATGCTGTAGTGCGGTTTTCTCTTCATGGCATCGAGGAAATCCTTCTTTGATATCCGCAAGAGCTCGCTTTTACCCATGGATTTGACAGTGGCTGAACGCCTGTTGTTCAGAAGAAATGACATTTCGCCCAGGAACATATCCTGTGGTGTGAGCGTAGAAAGCTCCTTGCCCTGGGAATAGACCTTGAATCTGCCTGTAACAATATAATAAAGATAATTGGAAGACTCGTTTTCCTCAAAAACCGTTTCATTGTGCTGAAAGACCACCTTCTCTGAGGCAAACCCGCCAGGAAGTACACTTGCCATATCTTGCAGAAGCCCAAAATCAAACGACACAGAGTTGCCTCTTTGATTGTAGTGAAGGCTTGCGGTGTAATGCTCTGCCATGTGGATACCGCGGCCATGAAAAGCCATCTCCTCAATTGTAAGCGGCTTGTTCTGCCTGGCTTTCCAGTCAAAACCATCGCCTTCATCCTTGATGGTGAAGGTGGCCTTCGGAGGATTGATTGAATATTCAAGTATGACCTTTTTCCTGTGGATATCAGGATCCCGATTCTTTTCCCTGATGAGGTCCATGATGTTTTTCTGGCCAGTAAGCCATTTTTCCTTTTCCTCGTAGGTTATCCTGCAGTTACCATGCTCAACCGCGTTTATAAGAAGTTCCACGAGCGCCACATGAAGCCTGTCCTTGCCCTCCAGGTCAATGAGGTTGGCGTTGTAAAGATAATTGGTTATAAGATGCGAGTAGGTGTTTAGGTCAAAAGGATCATTGTCTATCACGAACCTGCCGGAAATGGAGTGAAGAAGCTCTGCCTGGATATGGCGATGAAACAGGATCTGCCTGTTTTCCTTGAGGATTCTTAAAACCCGCTCAAAGTTGCTGTCAAACTCCTTCATTCTGATCATGGCGAGGATATTCAGGCTCTTGACCCGCTCAAGCATATCTTTCTCATCCTCGGTCTGGTAGACGCAGATAATACCGCCGTAATGGAGCCAGGGGTCCTCCTTCATTTCCTCGAAGACCTTAAGCGTCGAGAGCACGCTGTCCGTGAAATTATAAATGGTGATCTCCGGCAGCTCATAATTGAGGTATTCCAGGAATTTTTCTCCCGAGGAAAAAAATACAGGGGTGAATTCAAAGTCGATCTTCTTCCAGATAGCCCTTATTTTTTCAGAAAAGTTTTCATCCGAGTTTAATACCGCAATTGTTCCCATATTACAGCTGTTTCCTTCTATATAACATTAGTACGTATGTATGATACGCCGTTTTCAAAAACCTGCAACCCCTGTGCACAATCAATCTTCTCCCTTGTCCACCTGGGGTGGTTCTGTGGAACAAGAAATGCCTCTGGATGCGGCATAAGGCCAAAAATCCTGCCG
>RPPD01000652.1 GCA_003818675.1 Spirochaetaceae bacterium | reverse complement strand
GGAAGTTAACTTTTGCCCCAGTTGTAAAACGGTTTTAGCGGATGAACAGGTCATTGACGGGAAGTGTGAGAGATGCGGGAATATTGTCGTGAAAAGATCGTTAGAACAATGGTTCTTTAAGATTACCGCATATGCGGAGAAACTGCTGGAAAACTCATTTAGCCTTGATTGGTCAGAGAAGGTAAAAGTTGCACAAAAAAATTGGATCGGGAAAAAAGAGGGGATTAATATTACTTACGAAGTTGTTGACGGAAAAAATGCCCATATTGGAGAAGTTTCGTGCTTCACAACGCGCCCTGATACCAATTTTGGGGCTACTTTTGTGGTAATCGCGCCTGAACATCCGTTTGTCAGTCAGGTATTGAAAGTGACAGAGAGCGAAAACCGCGCCAGAATAACAAAATATATAAATGCTGCAAAAAGGATAAAAGAAGAGGAAAGAATTGCGCAGGGACGGAAGAAAACAGGCGTTCCTACAGGTCTTTTTTGTGTCAACAAGCTCACTGGCGCACGCATGCCGTTATTTGTTTCTGATTTTGTACTTACAAATGTTGGAACAGGCGTCGTGGTCGGTGTCCCCGCATGTGACATGCGCGATTTTGAATTTGCGAGTAAATTTCATATTCCGGTGATCCGTGTGGTGGTGGGTGCGGATGGCGATACGTCTTCAATTGTGAAAAAAGAACAGGTGCAGGAAGGGGACGGTGCCATGGTCCATTCCGGATTTTTAGATGGATTGGATACCCACAAAGCAATGGTAAAAATTATGGATTATCTGGAGGAAAAAGGGTGGGGGAAGCGCGTCACGGCGTATCACTTGCGCGACTGGCTGATTTCGCGCCAAAGGTACTGGGGACCTCCGATCCCGATGATTTACTGTGAGTATTGTGCAAAAAGCGAGTCAGGTGAGCAAAAAGATATGGCAGGGTGGTGGAGTGTGCCCGAGAGTGAGCTTCCGGTTGTTTTGCCGCGCATTGAAGATTATAAACCGGCAGATGACGGTATAGCGCCACTTGCTAAGCACAAAGAATTTTATCATGCAAAATGTCCGCACTGCGGAGGCGCTGCACGGAGAGAAACTGACGTATCGGATACATTTCTGGATAGCTCGTGGTACTTCCTACGGTACCCAAGTGTTGGCGTTGCGCAGGTCGCAAATCTGCCGTGGGATCCTGCAATCACGAAAAAATGGCTTCCTGTCAATATGTATACCGGAGGCGCTGAGCATTCTGTTCTCCACCTTATGTACTCACGGTTTGTGACCATGTTCCTCAAAGATATGGGATTAATTGACTTCGAAGAGCCGTTTTCGAGCTTTTTTGCACATGGGCTGGTCATCAAAAATGGTGCAAAAATGAGCAAAAGCAAAGGCAATGTCGTTAATCCGGATGAGTATATCGCGTCGTACGGCGCTGATGCGCTTCGTATGTACCTTATGTTCATGGGTCCGTACGCAGATGGAGGGGATTTCCGTGATTCCGCTATGGAAGGCATGAGCAGGTGGGTAGGGCGTATATGGAGGCTTGGAGAGCATGTTCTTTCCGGAAAAACAACAAGCACGGAAACAATTAAAAATACGCTTCAAAAACTGATTAAGAAAGTCTCCGAAGATTTAGAGAAACGCAGGTACAATACGGCGATTGCAAGCATGATGGAATTTACGAATTTGGT
>RPPD01000651.1 GCA_003818675.1 Spirochaetaceae bacterium | reverse complement strand
TAGCAAAAATATCAAGCTCCATTCCGGGGATATCTCATCGTAATTCCTTTATCCGTTCCTGCGCGAGCTGGTCGCATGCATTATTATACTGGTTGTCGGCATGGCCCTTGACCCAATGCCAGTTGACAGTATGACGTGCTTCAAGTTCAAGGAGTTTTTTCCAGAGGTCCTGGTTTTTCACCGGGTCCTTTGAGGCGTTTCTCCATCCATTGGCAACCCATTTCTTTATCCACTCGGTGATGCCTTTCTTTACGTACTGGCTGTCCGTGTAGACCTCGGCCGAAGCGCCCCTGCCTGCCTGCTTTTCAAGTTCCGTAAGTGCGCTTATTACCGCCAGAAGTTCCATGCGGTTGTTAGTGGTTTGTTTTTCATTCCCGGAAATTTCCTTCTTGCCCATGGGCAGAAGGAGAATTGCAGCCCAGCCGCCAGGTCCCGGGTTGCCGGAACAGGCGCCGTCGGTGTATATGGATATGGTGGACATGAAATAATCCCCTTTCAAGCGCCATTCTATCGTGATCCAGGCCTGTGGGCAAGTTAAAAAAATATTGACTTTCATTCAATTGCTGATCATACTGTTAACATGGAATTTCCCAAATACAAGTTTGATGATGCGGTTTTATTGGCGATTGTAAAAAAATACAAGATGCGGGAACTCGCGTTTTTTGGATCAGTATTAAGGTCTGATTTTAACGCGGGTAGTGATATTGATATTCTCGTGGAATTTGACGCTGATGCACATTATTCGCTTTTCGATTTATTTAAAATCAGGGAGGATTTATCCGCAATTTTTGGCCGAAATGTTGATCTTGTCGAAAAGGCCGGAATAAAAAATCCTTACCGGCGTCAGGAAATAGTGGAAAATGCCATGGTGTTATATGCTTCCTGAAAACGGTGATAAAGCATATATATGGGATATTGTTGATGCGGCGAAGGAGATATTGTCATTCACCGAAAACATCACATATGAAGAATTTGATGATAAACACATAATCCGCTATGCTGTTGAAAGACAACTTCTTGTGATCGGCGAAGCGGCAAGGCATCTATCTGAAAAGATCAAGGAAGCTTTTTTTGAAATTCCATGGAAACAGATTGTTGGACTCCGGAATATCATCGCCCATGAATATGGGGAGGTTCTTACCGAGAGAGTCTGGCTTGTGGTCAAGAAGGATATCCCCAAGTTGATTGACAAGCTTGAAAATTACCTGGAATAGATCCGGGAATTGATAGCTATTGGTGCGTCATCCTGTGTCAACAGCAAATCGGCTGGTTGACATTTGCCCTGTTTTTTTCTATATTAGAATCCTTCATACAGGAAAATTACCGGCAAGACAAATCAGCACAGGTCAAACGCCCGCACCACCGGCCCGGGAAGGACAATCCCCGGGGAAAGCTTGAGAGGAAGCAAAGCATACATGAGCACTTCAAAGATAAGAAACATAGCGATAATAGCGCACGTTGACCACGGCAAGACCACGCTCGTGGACCAGATGTTCCGCCAGTCAGGTATGTTTCGCGACAACCAGGCAGTGGCAGAGCGGATGATGGACTCCATGGACCTGGAGCGCGAGCGGGGAATTACCATTGCCAGCAAGAACGGCTCGCTTGGGTACAAGGGGTACAGGATCAACATCGTTGACACCCCCGGCCACGCTGATTTCGGCGGCCAGGT
>RPPD01000650.1 GCA_003818675.1 Spirochaetaceae bacterium | reverse complement strand
TGATGGATGGTGCCGATGTGCCTGACCATACTTCCGTTCCCACAAGCCTTATGCTGCGGTTGATTGAATCTGTATAGGCCTCAAGCCTGGCAAAAAGGTCACTTCCAAGTATCCTGTTTACCGTATCCTGCGGAATGGCTGTGAAATCTTCCATTCCCTGTACAAACAGTGCCGCATTGCGCGCTATCTTTTCATCCGCTGAAACGCCAAGCTCGTCTGCTATGCCTTCCGTACCTGCCTGTTCCAGTTTGGCCTCGGCCTCTGCCACCCACCCCTGCTTGTCAACAACAAACGCCAGGTAGTTGGTGTTCCATTCATCACTGCGTGTCTGGTACGCGGTCTGGAACTCCCCGGCCCAGGCTGTCCACTCTTCCTTGAACTCATCCTGCGCGTCATTCCATTCCTCGGCCCCGCGGGCAATCACCGCGTCTATTTTCTCAAGCCAGTCTTTCTTGCGGTTTTCAAGCTCTGTTAATTTCTGCTCCATCTGCGCCTGCTGAAGCTCAGCGTAGCCTGTAACGCGCTCCTGGTAGAGCTCTGTTACCTTTCCGGCCTGCATGGAGAGAAGCTGTTGGATCTCGTCAAATATCACACTGTCAGAGCCTATTCTCCTGCCGTCTTCGCCTTCTCCAGCCAGATAATGGCCTGCGAGGTTTCCATATGTTTCATAGAACGCCAATAGCACGTCCTTGATCTCGTATGAACCGTTTACAAACGCGCTGTTTCCAGCGGTCACCAGTTCCGCTATCGCCGCGTCAAGCGCTGCCTGGTCCTCGGCCGCGGCCACATTGCCTGCCGCATCAGAATAAGCTGATGCCTTGACAACCTGGGCCTGGTGCGCCTGCTCAATCTCGGAATTGAGGCTTGAAAACGCGGTATCCCGCGCTTCGTCAGCGTATTCTGTCATGCACCCTATGATATCCTCTATGCGTGTATCCGGATCATCACCCACGCTTGAGGCAGTGTATTCACCGTAGCCTTCTTCAAATGCGCCTGACACAGCCTGCTGGAAATAAACTGCTGCATCTTCAGGTTCAAGCCCGTCAGGTTTTACAAGTTCCGTTGCCAGGGTCAGGGCCCCAAGCATCTGCGCTGTGTTTACACTGCCATCAGTTGAATTCCCGCTCTGCAAAAGCGCAAGCTTTTCCTGCTCCTCGCGGTATTTTTCCCCTGCTTTTTCAATTGCGGTGAGGTTTTCCGGCTTCAGGACCGGATGGCTGTAATATCTGCGTTCCCACCAAATCCATCCACTATCCTCGGTCTTGAAGTCAATTCTGCGCCATGCATTATCCGCGAGCATCCCTGATTTTGCCAGGAAAAGAAACATTTCAAACTCTTCACGCTCCGCGGCATTCATGCCATTATAAAGGCTCAAGCCGTTTTGAATTTTCCCCGTTATGGACACGTTTACATCAGGCTCACTGTGATAGGGACTGCCTCCCATGAAATACCAGTTCTCACGCACCCTCTCGCCAAAGGGTTCTCCAAGCTGTTGGATAAGACCCAGGTTGCCATCTATTTTCGGATTCAGATAGTCATATGGTACTTTCTGTATTTCTCCCTCAACTTCTTCATCCCTGTAAGCGGTCAGCCAGAAAGCCCCACCACCGGAAAGGAGTCCGCCAGTAACGGCCTCTTCCATCATGTAATAATAGGCATTCTCCCACCTGCTC
>RPPD01000649.1 GCA_003818675.1 Spirochaetaceae bacterium | reverse complement strand
TCTTCCCCAAGAAGACAAGAAGGGACATACAGATCATTCCGACCGCCATCTCGGCCGACCAGATAAATCCGCCGGATGTCATAGCAATTGTCGCAGCGTCAGCCGCAGTAACCATTTCGGACATTCCGTTTGGCGGCCCCATTGGCGCGGTGAGGGTCGGGTATGTGGATGGCCAGTATGTTGTAAATCCCACCTTTGAGCAGATAAAGCTCGCATCCATGGATATTATTGTCGCGGGAACCACGGAAGGGATTACCATGGTTGAAGGCGGCGCCAGGGAAGTCAGCGAAGATGTGATGCTGGGTGCCATCGACTGCGCACACAAAGTGATAAAGGACCTCTGCAAGATCCAGCTTGAACTCCGTGAACAAGCGGGCAAACCCAAGTTCGCTATCGTCGATACCACTGATGATGAGATTCCTTGCAAGGAAGACATCGTAAAATTCGCTTTCCCTAAAATGAAGGAAGCCTGTTTTGTCATCGGCAAGCAGATCCGCATGGCCGCAATAAAGAAGATCAAAGCGGAAGTTCTCGAGAAGTTCACTGAAAGCATTCCCGAGGGCAAGGAAAAGGCGGTCGGCGCGATATTTGAAGAAATGGAAGTGGCCATTGTCCGCTCCTCGATCATAAATGACAACAAACGCACGGACTTGCGAAAGCCTGATCAGATCAGGCCGATCGCCTGCGAGATAGACTTTCTGCCGAGGACGCACGGTTCCGCGCTTTTCACGCGCGGAGAAACCCAGTCTTTGTCGGTGTCTACGCTCGGCACTATATTCGATGAACAGATCATGGACGATATAGAAGGAGATACAAGAAAAACCTTCATGCTCCATTACAACTTCCCCCCGTTTTCTGTTGGAGAGACAGGACGGATGGGAGCAGGCAGGCGCGAAATAGGACACGGACATCTCGCGGAGCGCGCACTCGCGGGAGTTTTGCCAGAGAAGGCTGCGTTCCCGTACACAATAAGAATTGTATCGGAAATCCTTGAATCCAATGGATCATCCTCAATGGCAACTGTCTGCGCGGGTTCTCTTTCCCTGTGCAATGCGGGTGTCCCCATAAAGGGACCTGTCGCGGGAATCGCCATGGGATTGATCACCGAGGGAGACCGCTTCGTTGTATTGTCGGACATCCTGGGCGAGGAAGACCATCTCGGAGACATGGATTTCAAGGTGGCTGGCACCAAGGATGGAATCACGGCATTCCAGATGGATATCAAGATAGCTGGCGTGAATCCGGAAATAATGAAGAAGGCGCTGGAACAGGCAAAAGCTGGCCGGTTGCATATTCTTGGGATCATGAACCAGACCATCGCCGAACCGCGTACTGAAATATCCGAGCTTGCTCCAAAGATCATCACCATGAAGGTGGAACAGGACAAGATCGGTGCTGTGATCGGGCCCGGTGGAAAAATGATCAAGGGAATCACCGAGAAAACCGGAGCTGATGTCAACATAGAAAACGACGGCACTGTAACCATCTTCTGCAAGAGCAGGGACGGCGCGATAAAGGCCCAGGATATCATCAAGGGAATTGTCGAGGAGCCAGAAGTCGGGAAGATCTATGTAGGAACCGTAAAGCGCATAATGGATTTTGGCGCATTCATAGAGATCCTGCCCGGCAAGGAAGGACTCTGTCATGTGTCAAAACTTTCACGTCAGCGGATTGAATC
>RPPD01000648.1 GCA_003818675.1 Spirochaetaceae bacterium | reverse complement strand
GTGCTCACATGCGCCACCCGTCCTTCTGACATCCGTTTAATTTTTTAGCTGTTTTATCTTTATTTTACCTCTCTGCGAATGTACGCGGATGTATTCTAAGCGTTGAAGGAAAAGCTTGTTTCCGCTGTATTGCAACGCAGCGCCTCCCCTGAGGCTGTCTTCTGGGACACTGTAAAAACAATGCTCGCGAATGATCATCTGAGGTCACGTCCATGGACCCGTGAAACAGTGGACAGGATGAACATGGAAAAGTCGCTCGCTGTTTACCGTGACCGCTTTTCCAATGCAGGTGATTTCACATTTGTCTTTACGGGGAATTTCAAGCTTGATGAAATAAAGCCCCTTATTCTCACCTATATCGCAAGCCTTCCTGATTCAGGCAAACGGGAAACAGTCAAAGACCTTGGCATGTCGCCCGCGCCAGGTCAATTAAAAAAACAGGTGATATTGGGAAAGGATCCCAAGAGCATGGTAATGCTTGTCTATCACGGCGGATTTTCATGGACGCTTCAGCAAGTGGCGGTTTTGAAGGCAATCACTGAAATCATGAACATAAGGCTTACGGATGCAGTCCGCGAGAACTCAAGCGGCGCATACACAATACAGGCGTGGGATCATCCAAAGCGCGTTCCAAGGCAGGAACTCACATTCAATATTTTCTTTGGATGCGAACCTGGCCGCGTAAATGAGCTTACAACGCTGGTTGTCAGGGAAATAGAACTGCTCGCCGCAAAAGGAATCACGGATCAGGAACTGGCAAAGGTCAAGGAAATTTTGGCAAAAGAGCGTGAGGTTGACCTGACAGACAATTCCATCTGGGCTGAGCTTATCAAGAATTATCGAATATACTCAGAACCGTTTGATAAAATCACGCAGCTTCAGGAAGAGTATGCAAAACTCACCAAAACAGACATACAGACTGCGGTCAAAAAATACCTGAATGACGACAACTTCAAGCTGCTTTCCCTGTACCCTGAAGGATTCAAGCCGGGGAACTGAAAAAACTGGTATTTGATAAATGGGGTGCCACTGGAGAACCAATAATTTCAACTTTTTCTATAATTGAAATTATTGGTTCTCCGTAGTTCCTCTCAAATACCGCAAGTATTTCAGTAATGCCAAATCAAATATTTGAGAGGAACTACATGGCTATTTTTGAATTTCGTTGTAAGAAATGCAACAGTTGCTTCGAGATGCTTGTCCGTGGCACACCTAACAGCCAGGGAGGACAACAGCCCAAATGCCCCAATTGCAGCAGTGCGGAACTGGAAAAGCAATTTTCTGTTTTTGCAGCCCACACATCAGGCAAACAGGATGTGCCTTGCTGTTCTGACGGTTGCGAGGGGGGATTTTCACGCGGCAGCTGTGGCAGCGGAGGGTGCACCCACAACCATTGAGTTAAAATACATATAGTGGTGGGGCACCCCGGAGTTTCAAATTCCTTCCAATATCTGATTCAATTGGATGAAACTCCATAATTTAAGATTTCATTTTCACCGCGACACCGGGAAAATGTCATCCTGCATCCTCCTGGACGGGCTCGGTATTGGTTTCAGGACCCGGCCCGGTATATTCCCTGATTTTTGTCTCTATCAGGGCGAGCTTGGCCTTGAGAGTCATGATGGTCTTCTCAATCCGTTTTTTCTCCCTTGAAAGTACTTCCACCGGATCCTTTTCT
>RPPD01000647.1 GCA_003818675.1 Spirochaetaceae bacterium | reverse complement strand
CCTGATGTATTCCACAAACCTGGGGAACCTGTTAACGCCGTGAGAATAGACGCCTTCAAGACTGTTAATCGTGAAAATAGCGGCACATTCATCAGCCCTTTCATCTGAAAAGCCAAGTTTTGTCAGTATCCTGACAAATTCGGCTTTCATCTGTTCCTGCGGAATCAATTCGATCATTTGAATACAGTATCTCCGAAATCCATGAACCAGTTCCAGTCTTTCAGAAGCATATTGTGCGCGCCGTCGCGGATATGGTACCCGACCCGGTTGCTTGTAACAGGTTTATTAAGGGGAGGCATGGCTTCAGGAATTGCCGTGGCCTTATCAAACAGCCTGAAGACCGGCAGGGCATTATAAAGTGACAGGTATGACCCAAACGGATCACCCCAGAGGTCATCGGCGGCACAATCGACATAGAGGGCTCTTGGTGCAATAAGAGCCAGAAGCATGTGCATATCCACTGGCATGGCATCCTCATTGCCCGCCCATTTTTTATAGTTTGAACAGAACCAGTGGGGGAAAGACGAATTGATCCTTGCAACCGTTTCGCCAAAGCGCCGGCGCACCAGTGCTGCTCCTCCGCACCCCGATTCATTGCTTATTACCATTGCAAAGCGATGATCCTCCGAACCCGCCCACAAGGCAGCCTTTCCTCCGCGCGAATGTCCAAGAACGGCCACTTTGTTCCTGTCAATCTCCTGATCTGTTTCAAAATAATCCATGCAGCGGCTTGCACCCCAGGCCCATGCAGCCAGCGTACCCCAGGCGTCAGGCGGGCGGACGCCCCTGTCGAGCAGGCCATGTATCCCGTCTTTGAACTCATCAAAATTATCCGGATCAACATCAGCATTCCTGAACACAGCTATCGCGTTACCCCTTGCGATAACTTCCTCGACCGGCCAGAATTCGCTTTTAACCTGCCGTGTTGCATCTATGTTCGCCGGTCCCCGGTTATCGATAAGCAGATAGACCGGAACAGGCTTCGGGGCCTTGTTGGGAACAAACATTGTCAGATGAATATCGAGCGACCGGCCATCAGCCTCGATTGTTATGTCAACCTGTCGCAGGGTAGCAGCGCCATCCAGTGCATTTTTATCTTCACTGACAACCTTAAAACTTTTCTGATACGGGGTTTCAGGAACCCTTCCGTAAACGTTTTCCCTGAATAATTCGAGGATCTCACCACGTCTGGAACCGGTCCACTTCCCTGCACTTTTGACTTTTTTTCCGCTTATGTCAGTTAAGGGATCAGGTAAGGTGTATGACGGGACTTTTTCTTCATAATAATTGAACTCTGTCTGTCCTTTCGAGAGCTTTTCCACTGTTTCCCGGGAGGCCCGCCAGGATTCCCCTGTCTGTGCGCTCAATCCTGATGAAGCAAATGCGGTTACAATTGCCAGGGATGCACCTAAAAAGAATTTATGTTTCATATTGTTCGTATTTTATTTCAGATTAATTCTTCAAGCTCATAGTCCTCCCCTTCCGCAGTTTCCAGCTCAATCATCCTCTCCCTGTACCTCACCCTGCAGGTTCCACCCTTATTTGAACGGACTTTAGCTGATATAATATTTCCGCTCTTCCAGGCAATATCTACTACAAATCCGCCTCTGGCGACCAGGCCTGTTACTTCACCTTCATTCCAGGCCGACGGAAGAGCAGGCAGCAGTTCAATGAATCCCT
>RPPD01000646.1 GCA_003818675.1 Spirochaetaceae bacterium | reverse complement strand
GGGTTGTAATCGGGTAAATGTTTTTCCCATTGATTCTCCGCGGCTCCTGCAAGGTTTCCTTTTTTTGCTCCTCCAGTCCGCGATGGCACCTTACCTTCCTCCCCTTCCACTCCACTCCCTGCAGGAATCCGGTTTTAAGAGTCGATGTCAGGGCTATGAGCATGACGACCAAAAAAAGAATGGGATAGCTCAGGGCCACGATCACGGATATTTTACGGTCGAGCAGGACGATGAACCACAATCCGCAGAACGTACTGACGGGCAGAATTGAAAGGAGGATGTCATCGCTTCCGGAGTACAGTTTGTGGCAGAGAATCAATACAGGCATCTCAATCACGGCGCCAACAATGATGAAAAGGCCTAACAAAAGCAGGAGGTTCTGATGCAGGGCGCCGTACATGCTTTTGGCAAATCCCCTGAAAGCTCCCCTGAACGACCGGTACATCCTGCAGCTCACATAGTTTTTTCCATCTATAAAGATCGTCTTGTAGCCCCGCTCCTTCATGGCGTGAGCCATCGACATGTCCTCAACAACGGAGTTTTTAAATGAATTGTATCCCCCGACGGCCAGAAGCGCTTCCCTGCGGCAGATCATGAACTGGCCGATGGCAAATGTAAAAAAGCTGTTGTTCTTTTCCGGTATTTTCCACAGCGGCATTAGCAGGGTCGTCATTATATAGATCGCGGGAACCACGAACGCCTCGCCAAGCGAGCCAATCACATGGTGAAGATATGCCGACATGAAATCCGCGTCATGATTGACCATGTTCGTGACCGCCCAGGAAAGGCTTAATGGAGTGTGGACAGTGTCCGCGTCCGTAAAGACCAGGTACTCGCCGCTCGCTTCAGGGATGAGCTGCTGGCAGGCATATTGCTTTCCCACCCAGTCGGGTGGGAGCGGTTTCCCCCGGAATGCCCTTATGATTGAATGCGAACTTTCATATTGTTTTATGATCTTATATGTGGCATCGGATGAGTTGTCGTCGATGACAAGTATTTCATAATCCGGGTATTCCTGCGCAATCAGTGAATCCAGGCACGCCCGGATATTGTTTTCCTCATTACGCGCAGGGATGATGATTGAAACGCGGGGTGTCCTTCGCAGGTCCGGCGCATAGGTAAACATCCGCAGCGTTTTTCTGTTTCGTAACGCAAGCGCCAAAAAATAGAAACAAAGCAGGGTTGTCACCGCAAGGTATAGATCCAATGTGATCAGCGTAAAATGAACAATTCTTTTTGTCAATCTTTTTTCCTGAAAAACGCCGAACCCAGAATGAGTGAGTGAATATTTGCTCATGTATATCAGGAATACTGGACGCATGGGGCTTAACCGCATTACACTCTGCACATGGGAATACCCTTGCTATACAATCTATATTTATCATATAGTGTCTCAAGTTTATCTATATCAGGATATCCATGAAAAAAACATTACATTATTGCTTTTATATTCTCATTTTTGCTTTGCTCGCATCAACTTATGCTTTTGCTGAACCGGTACGCATCGTAGTTATTGATTTTGAACTCCAATCGGATGATCCTGGATTTAAAAATGCAGGCAAAGGACTTGCAGAGATTCTTTCAACTGAACTTTCCAGGTCATCAAAACTGGCTGTTCTTGAACGGGCCGCGAGAAACCGCGTTTTTAAGGATTTCTCTGCTGGTGTTTCAGAAAATACCG
>RPPD01000645.1 GCA_003818675.1 Spirochaetaceae bacterium | reverse complement strand
TGAAATATACAGGCGAATTTTCCTTTACAGTCTGTATAATTTTCTGGGTTAAAGCCACATTGTCTGTTTTTCCCAAAGTATCCATGGCAGCGGTTGGCACTGAGCTGGTTACCTGGGTTTGTACCTGCGGCTTGAAAATAAATAAAAAGAAAACCATGACAGCTGCGGCAAGGACACCCAAAAGCAGGAGAAGGATTGGGATGACGCGCGCTTTTTCCTGTTTTGGTTCTTCAGTTGGCTGCGCACTCGCGAATACTGTCTCCTGGGATTTTTTTGGTTGTTGAAACGAGGACTCTTTTGGCGGTTGAGCTGGCGGCTCTTTAGGCGGTCCCCATCCCCTTATGATAGTATATGGATGATCTGACTTATCTTTTTCCGGCATGGACTGCTCCTTGTTTTTATTTTTACATTCTAATTTAAATAATAATCCAAGTCAGATTCCCGCGCAAGCAAAAAGATGAATTTGAAATACATCACAATTGGGTTGTTTTTAATATTTTTGTTTTTTGCTATAATTTATAATAGAATCAATAACAGGAGGATTTATTATGGAAAGTTTTATTGACCATGAAAATGCCAAAAAAGATATCCCCCAACATATTCAGGAACACCTCAGGGGATTGATCTCTTTTTGCCGATTGCCGCAGACAGACGCAACCATGGAGAGGATGGTTGAAGCCTGGCTTCTGAAAAAGGCCACATTTCAAAAGATGGCGGAACACGGACGCATGCAGAAGATGAACGCTTTAAACAAGGATGACAAACGCGGCTGCCTCTGCCTCACGATGTCAGGCTCCCTTATCATGATAGGTCCCCTGGCAGGAGGTGTACGTGAAATAAAGTTTACCAGCATGGGACTGCGCACGGATGTGCCGGAAACCCTTGTCGTGACAGATGGACGTCTGGCCGAAGACATTAAATGTGAAAAGCCCATCTGTCTGGTTGACAGCAAGCTGGAAAAGACCTCTGCTGTGATGGATATCGCCGTAATGCCGGAGGAAAAAACCGGGCCTGAACAGACCGCCTTTCTGCGGAAAACAGACGATAAATTGAAGGAGCATTTTATACGCTTTAATAGACAGGCAGTGGAAGAAAAACAAGCTGGCGATTATATCAGCATGCGTGATGATCTTTTCCAGAAATGGATTGTCATCCAGTGGTTTATCTATGGCGGACTTGATAAACACGTGTTCATGGCAAGGGCCAAGATTCTATGGCTGGAACTTTTTACCAGGGTGTATGACGTGTTGAGCATGAAAAAAAGCAACGCGGGAGAACGGGATGCCATGTTTCTTGATTTTACCAACAACCTGTTCGCCAAATACTGCGACGATTATAAATGGTATGAATCAGAACACAAGGACTTTGACATAGGCCTGATGAAAGCCCTGGAAGAGATTCCTGAATACAAGGCCTATATTGATTTTGTGGACGGATTTTGCAAGGGTCTGTAAAACAAGCTGAACGCATACGTTTTTCCGTAGATGGTTGACTCGTTGCCATAACAAAACTCGCGGCAATAGGGCTTGTTTGCGGCATACCCTGAAGAGGACCAGTAGAAATCGGTAACCGAGAAGGGACCTCCTGCTATGTTTCTGACGTCATTCGGCAGGGTGAGTTCATCCCGCGACTGCAGGTACCTGTCGGACAGGCGGCTGACATTAAAGACGATATGAAATATTG
>RPPD01000644.1 GCA_003818675.1 Spirochaetaceae bacterium | reverse complement strand
AGGGATTTGATTGCTGCGGAATCCCATCCCAAACCGGATGTTTCTATTACAATGTCAAGGCCGTCCATATCAAGTAGCGTTTTTATCACATCTGCTATCTGCGAATGCAGGCCAGGCTCTCCCCACAGGGACAATGAAATGGTGCATTCACCTGAAAAATCAAGGGCTTTTTTGGCGAAGGCGAGTATCTGGTCTGTCTTCATTTCCTGCTTCTTGCCAATCACGTCTTTTATTACCTTCGGATAAGGGCAATATGAGCACGATTGCGCACACCCTTCCACAATCTGAAGCTGGTAGTAGGCAGGATAGGCCCTGAGAAGCTCTGGTTTCTTTTGCACCAGCTCCAGCACCTCAGTCTCGCTGCGGGCTCCTGTTCCCATAACCCTGTTTAGTATTTCCGTATTGCTTTTGTTGTCCGCTGCCAGAGTCAGGCGAAGAATACGGAGGTCCACGGCTGAAAGTTCCGTTTCAAGATCAAACGAGTTGATATCCCGCTTAATGATTTCAAAAAACATATCACGGGTTACTTTGTCTTCTTTACGGGAAAGTTTTATAAGAGGCTCCAGGATATGTGGTTTTAATATCTCCACAGAGAGTCCCTGGGGAAATCCGTCTGCGAAGGTGTACTCTGCAAAATATTTGATATGGTTTTCATACATCCGCTGTGCAAGCCCAGGGTCAAGAAGCGGTGTGTCTGCATAAAAATAGAAGATATTGTCAGAGTTTTTCGAAGCCCCGGCAATGCTCTCCAGCACCATGGCAGTACTCCATTCCTTTTCCACAGAGACATCGCATCCAGCGCTTTCCTTCCTGGGCGCTGATAACAGCACCAGGACCTTTTGCACATCTGGCAGGTTTTTTGCAAACTCTATCGCGCATTCAAACGCGTTTTTTCCTCCAGGAAGATTTGCCTGAGAAAACGCAGAAAGTGAAGTGCCATTCAGAACCGCTATATTCTTCATACTTATCTTTATATCGACAATGATAAAAATATTCCATACCCCGTTCAGTAAGCCGTTTCCTCACCTTATTGCATCAAAGGAATATTTTGTTGATAATACCGCAGAAACAGAGGTTTGTATGCAGATATTCAGGAGAGAGAACACGGCATTGGCTGCAGGCGTTGCAACAGCCCTTTTGGCCGCGTTGATTCTCTCAATATGGACCATTGCGGTCCTGTCAGTACGTGAAAAACTCGAGTATGAGACACGGATGTTTGATGCTGATATTGTATTCTCACACAGAGATACACCTCCCCTTGCGTCTTTCTTCAGATCAGGCAACGACTTTGATTATTTAAAACCGGCCGCGATTCCGGGCATGGACAAAGTTACTTTTTATCTGAAAAGCCATGCGCAGGTAAAGTGTGTATTCCCAATTTCAGTGGCCAAAGCGCGTCTTCTTGAAGACAATCCAGAACGGAAGTTCATTGCCGAAATACCAGTTATCTCCTTCCAGGATAACCCGTGCAAGGACTCTGTCCCGTTTGCAAGAGATTTTTTTTTATCGTCTGCCTCATCAAAATGCCCCAGCCCCATCAACATGAATTCTGCCTTTATAGCTCCATCTGCGGCGCTTTTTGATCTGCTTTCCAAAAGTCAGGGACCCGGCAATATGACAACAGGTTCTGGAATTCTATTAGACGGTCTTTCCGTAAATGGAAACTTTCATATCCGAAAAGCAGT
>RPPD01000643.1 GCA_003818675.1 Spirochaetaceae bacterium | reverse complement strand
GAAATACTTTCATGATGATTTCATGCACCATATTCAAGACAAACATTGTGCCTGGAAGTCATGAGTGTAAGAATTCAAATAGACGGGACGCTGTTTACGGTGAAAGAAGGGAAGAATCTGCTGGAGACCTCGCTCGCGCTTGGAATCTATATTCCTCATTTCTGCTACCATGCGGCACTGGGATCCGTGGGAGCATGCAGGCTATGTGCCGTGAAAAAATATAAAAATACAGGGGATAACAAAGGCCGCATTGTCATGGCCTGTATGGAAGCCGTTACGGAGGAACTGCTGGTTTCAGTGAACGACCCTGAGGCAAAAATATTCCGGAAAGCGGTCATTGAAAGCCTGATGCTCAATCATCCGCATGATTGCCCGGTTTGTGATGAAGGCGGGGAATGCCATCTGCAGGATATGACGGTTATGACAGGTCACAATTACCGGAGGTTTGGATTTAAAAAAAGAACGTATACCAACCAGAATCTCGGCCCTTTTATACATCATGAAATGAACCGCTGTATACAGTGTTACCGCTGTGTGCGATTTTACAACGACTATGCCGGTGGCGGGGATCTGGGTGTTTTCGGGGCACATGACAAGCTGTATTTCGGGCGGCAGGAAGACGGCACACTTGAAAGTGAATTTAGCGGTAATCTTGTGGAAGTATGCCCGACAGGAGTTTTCACCGATAAAACGCTCAAAAATCATTTTACCCGGAAATGGGACCTCACGAATGCCCCATCTGTCTGTGTACATTGCAGCCTTGGCTGCAATATTATCGGAGGCGAAAGATACGGAGGCCTGCGCCGCATCATGAACCGTTATAGTGGTGCGGTCAACGGATACTTCCTGTGCGACCGCGGGAGGTTCGGTTACGAATTTGTGAATGATGTCAAACGCATCCGTAAAGCGAGGGTAAGAACATTTAAGGATGATGACTTCCTTGAAGTGTCCCCGGAAGAATTGGCCGGTACACTTGGATCGATGTCGGGCCGGCCTGTTCTTGGCATCGGTTCGCCCAGGGCATCCCTCGAGGCCAATTTTGCATTGTCACGGCTGGCGGGAAGCGGCAACTTTTACCATGGGGTTTCCAGGAAAGAACATAACCTGGTAAAAACAACTCTTGAAATCCTGCAAAAAGGCAATGTGCATTGTCCGTCGCTCAAGGAAATTGAAAAAGCAGATGCCATACTCATCCTGGGTGAGGATCTTACAAATACCGCTCCTGTTGCGGCACTGGCGGTAAGGCAGGCAGTAAGGAACAAAGGTGTTGGATTGGCAGCTGAGAGCGGGGTCCCGCAATGGAATGATTACCCGGTGAGAGAAATTGCACAAGGCGTAAAAAGTCCCCTTTTTATGGCTATGCCTTTCTCTACCCGGCTGGACAGCCTGGCTTCAAATATCTTTAGGGCTTCTGCGACGGAAATTGCCAGGCTGGGTTTCGCAATCGCTTCGGCCGTGCATAAATTTTCACCTGTCGCGAAGGAATTGAATGAGGAACAAAAGACACTGGCACGGAATATTTCTGAAGTTCTGCTGGCGGCGGAGAACCCTTTGATCATCACTGGAACGCACAGCGGTTCGCAGGAATTGTTGCATGCCGCTTCGAATATCGCACAGTCCCTTTCCCTGGCAGGTAAAATGCCATCCCTGTTTTTCGTCCTCGATGAATGCAACAGCATGGGTCTG
>RPPD01000642.1 GCA_003818675.1 Spirochaetaceae bacterium | reverse complement strand
AGCTTTCAGGAGTATTCACTGTCACGGGAATCGATCAGCAAGAACAACAAGGTGTTCGCGACTGTGGAACTGGGGTATGAGTATACATCGCTGTGTCCCTACGGATTCACGCCGACCGGAACAATTCTCTATGGCGGGCCAGAGGGCAGGCTTGCCGCATTCAACAAGTATGGCAAGAAAATTGCTGATTTCACTGGTCACACGGGGGCAGTCTACGCTTTGGCTGTTTCAGGGATGACGCTGGCTTCAGCTGGAGAGGACCGCGTAATCCATCTATGGAATCTGGAACAGCTGGATCGCGGTGTGAAGAATCTGTCGCCGTATCTGTCACTTTATATTTCCCCTGATGGCGAATGGGTCTACTGGAGTCGGAGCGGCTACTACATGTCCAGTGTACATGGAGATTCATTTGTTTCTTTTCATGTGAATCGCGGACCAGACAATGCTGCATTACGTTATTCCTTTGAGCGTTTCTATGCGACTTACTACAGGCCGGATGTTATAAGAAAAATAATGGAACTGAAAAGCGAGGAGCAGGCTCTTCAGGCTCTTGATATGGCTGCCAGCAACAGTGCAACAGGGACCGCAACAATACTTCCGCCCTCGGTAACATTTCCTTCAATCCGTGGACAGAGTCTCCAGAGTGACAGGGAAGAAATCCAGGTCACCTTTCGTGTTTTGTCTTCTGCAAACCTGCCTGTGACAGAGATCACAGTGATTGTGAACGGCAAAACCATACAGACGCCAAAAGCTGACCAGGGCACCACAGATACCTACACAGTACGTGTGCCATTGCCAACAGAGACAAATGTGCTTACCGTGAAGGCAAAAAACGCCCATGCTGTATCTAATCCCGCCCAAATTGTAATTTTCCGGAACAAGACCACGGTTGCGATACCTAAACCAGACCTTTTCATTTTTTCCGTTGGAATAACTTCATATGATGATCAAGCCCTGAACCTGCGTTATGCCGACAAGGATGCGCAGTCAGTGGCATTGCTTTTTGAATCGCAGCGGGGCAAGGTCTACAACCAGGTGGAAAAGCGTGTGCTTGTTAATCGGGACGCTACCAGAAAGAACATTGAAGGCGGTTTTGCGTGGCTCAGGGAAAAAGCAGGTCAGGAGGATACAATCGTAATTTTCCTCGCTGGTCACGGGATTAATGACAGTAAGGGAGATTATTATTTTCTCCCGTCAGATACGGATAAAAACAACATTTCAGGAACGGGTTTCAACTGGAATGTCATGCAAACATTGATTAAAGGAATACCTGCGAACATCATGTTTATAGTGGATACATGCCACTCAGGGAATGTCTGGGGCAGCTTGAGCATGAACAGGAACGCTGTGGTAGGAGCGCTAAAGGATCTGGATGCCTTTGGCAGCCGCTTTGTTATCATGACCGCAGCCACCACCGATGATTCCTCTTTTGAGGACGCCTCCTGGGGCCATGGAGCCTTCACCTTTGCCGTGCTTGAAGCTATCGAGGGCAAAAAGGCGGATTTTGACAGGGACCAGACTGTCACCATGAAAGAACTTGATTTATATGTTTCGCAGCGCGTAAAATCCATTACTAATGGTGCCCAGCGGCCCACTACAATAATACCTGAATCAGTCCCTGATTTTGACGTGGCTTCGCTCTAAAATCATTGAAAAAAGTGGTGAAAAAATGAACCTTGTATGTTATAGT
>RPPD01000641.1 GCA_003818675.1 Spirochaetaceae bacterium | reverse complement strand
GGTCCTCCACGATGGACGCAAGTCGTTCATTCACGTATTCCCGGGTGATCTTGACCGTCTGCCCCGCCATTTCCGGGGCATTGAAGCTGACCTCCTCAAGCAGATGTTCCATTATGGTGTGAAGCCTTCTGGCTCCTATGTTTTCCGCTTTTGTGTTGACTTCCGTTGCTAATTCAGAAAGTCTGTGTATTGCCGCATCCTCGAATTCCAAGGTTACATTCTCTGTTTTAAGAAGTTCCACATACTGTTTAATAAGCGCGTTTGCAGGTTGTGTGAGAATCTTGTAAAAATCTTCACTTGAAAGCGCTGAGAGCTCTACCCGCAGCGGGAAACGACCCTGAAGCTCGGGTATCAGGTCCGATGGCTTTGACATGTGGAAAGCGCCCGCGGCTATGAACAAAATGTGCGCTGTGTCTACCATGCCGTGCCTGGTGTTGACCTTTGAACCTTCAACTATGGGAAGAATGTCCCGCTGCACTCCCTCGCGTGAGACATCCACACCACCCCTTGAACCGGTTGAGGCAATCTTGTCAATTTCATCTACAAAGATTATTCCCATCTGCTCAACACGTTCCTTGGCAATCTCCGAGACCCGTTCCATGTCAATCAGCTTGTCACGTTCCTCGTTGTAAAGAAGCTCCCTCGCCTGCTTTACAGTCACAGTCTTCTTTTTTTTCTTGCCGCCGCCAAACAGGTTGGACAGGGTGCCACCCAGATTGATATCCAGGTCCTCCATGTTCATTCCGCCTGAAAATATTTCAATCTGCGGCATCATGTTTTTTGTGACATTTATCTCCACAGTCTTTTCGTCAAGTAAACCTGCGCGGAGTTTCTCGCGGAACTTTTCTCTTGTGTCGTTTGAAGAGGCATCTTCTGAACCCAGGGAAGCATGCCCCTGTTGTTGCCCGGTTGTCTCCAATGAGGTAACTGCCTGCGACAAACCCGTTTTCTGAAAAGGAGGCATGAGCATGGAACTTCCAGGCTCTCCCTGCTTGTGTTGTTTCTTCAAACCCGGTAAAAGCAGACCCAAAAGCGCGTCCTCCGCCCTTTTTGACGCTTCCTCATGCACAGTCTCATAAAACTCGGCACGAACAAGAGAAACACCCACTGACATCAGGTCCCTTATCATGGACTCAACGTCCCTGCCCACATACCCAACCTCTGTGTATTTGGTGGCTTCTACTTTAATAAAGGGCGCTCCTGTCAGCTTTGCGAGCCTGCGGGCTATTTCCGTCTTTCCGACTCCCGTTGGTCCTATCATTATGATGTTCTTTGGTGCTACTTCGTCCCTGAGTTCATCTGGCAGTCTTGTCCTTCTGTAGCGGTTGCGCAGGGCGATTGCCACTGAGCGCTTTGCCTTTTCCTGTCCGATTATATATTTGTCCAAAGCCGCCACTATTTCTTTTGGCGTAAGCTTGTCTATCTCTGACTTCATGCGAGTTCCTCCACTGTAATCTCGCTGTTTGTAAAAATGCAGATACTGGCGGCAATCTCAAGCGACTTCCGCACGATTTCTTTTGCGGACAGCTTTGCCGCATCAAGATAGGCGAGTGCAGCAGAATACGCATAGTTGCCACCTGAGCCAATGGCGATCACACCTTTTTCAGGCTCAACAACATCACCTGTGCCGGAAATCAGAAGGAGCTTTTCCTTGTCACCTGCAAGAAGCATGGCCTCAAGTCTTCGCAAAACCTTGTCCGTTC
>RPPD01000640.1 GCA_003818675.1 Spirochaetaceae bacterium | reverse complement strand
TTACGCATGATCCGGTTAAAAAAGGCCGTCGTTGTCCCCTCGGTATTTTTCAATTTTCCTTCTTCAGGATGTCATGCGTTCCGATCCGGCGAAAGAGCACCTTCCCCACCTCAAATTGAAAACTGAAGCGGTAGTTCATGGTCACCGAACCTTCCCAGCGATCTATTGTTCCGGTGTTACATAGTTAATAATAAGCATACACCTGCGTCAAGGAAATAATACATGACAATACCCTGTTTTTTCTTGACAACAACTTATACTAAAGCTTATATAATAAGCTATGTACGACATCGATTGGCGAGCCAAAGCCTATAAGCAGCTTCATAAAATCCGCAGCCAGCAAGTCAGGGAGGGGATTTATGATGCGGTGGAAACGCTCCGAAGCTGGCCGGCTTGCCAGAACGTGAAAGCCCTGACAAGCCACGAATACGGATACCGGATGCGGGTCGGCGACTGGCGTATCCTGTTCGATGTCAAGGATCGCATCAGAATCATTACGATTCAGGAGGTTAAAAAACGCGATGAGAACACCTACTAACATCCAGACCATTATGCAGGATGGGAAGCCGGCGTTTGCGGTTATTCCTTTTGATGAATATGTGCGCCTGTTTCCGGAAGCCCACCGGATCCCCGAAGGCGACGCAATACCCCACGAGGTAGTCGGCCTGACGATCAAGAAGGGATATACCCTTGTCCGCGCCTGGCGGGAATACCTGAAACTTACGCAGACAGAAGTCGCCGAACGGATGGGGATCACGCAGGCGGCCCTTTCGCAGATGGAAGCGGGTAGAAAGCGACTTCGCAAGGCCACTCTGGAGAAACTGGCCGCAGCAATGGGCATCGGCGTCGAGCAGTTGCGTTGAGTTAAATTGTTAGATTGTTAGAATAAATGGCTTCAGAACACTCCTCTTTATTATATTGCCAATCCTGTAACGGGGTCAGTGGACCGGCAGTATAAATGAACCTGTCCCCCCTTTTTGACACCCCCCCTTTTTGTAAGCTTGACACCCTACTGCATAATTGTTATTATTTTTCCAGAAAGTGTAATCACTTACGGGAGGCAGACGGTAAGGACATAAATACAGTTGCGTGAAGAACAGGTGGCTATGCTGAAAAAAATGGCCGTGGCCGATCACAAATCAATGGCTGAGATCATCAGACAGTCCGTTGATGTTTTTGCCAAGGCTAAGTTCGGGGGGGGAGAGGAGCAGCGTCGGAGACGGGCAATGGCGGTTGCCGGTCAGTTCAGATCCGGTGTCAAGGACCTGGCAGCCTCTCACGATTCCTACCTGACAGAGGCTTTCGGCGAATGAGCATTTTTATCGATACGTCAGGATTCATTGCAGTTCTGGATATGGACGACGCGAATCATACCGGGGCCGCAGAAACCTGGCAGAATATTTTGACATCCACGGAAACCCTCGTGACAACCAACTATGTTCTTGTGGAAACCTGCGCTCTCATGCAAAACTGTTTGGGGATGGCAGCGGTAAAGGTGTTTCAAGAAGATATCGTTCCTGTTTTGCAGATCGAATGGATTGACAATACTGTGCACCATGCCGCAATGGGAATCATGCTTGCCGCTTTGAGGAAAAAGCTGAGTCTTGTTGATTGTGTGAGTTTTGAAATTATGCGACTTTTGGGAGTTACAACTGCCTTCACCCTTGACAGGCATTTCAAAGAACAAGGATTCATATGTCTCCCAGC
>RPPD01000639.1 GCA_003818675.1 Spirochaetaceae bacterium | reverse complement strand
AGGGAACTAATTTATGGTGACGTGTTGATCCGCGTGAGTGACAAGTACAAACTCGCCATGCACCTGGACACCGACGAGGCTAACGCGGCGGATATCCAGCCCGGCGCCATTGCATTAATAGAGCGCAAGCAGAAGGGCACGGACGAAATCTGACATGGAACTGGTGGCACCTGCCGGAAACATTGATAAACTCTCATTCGCATGGCAATACGGAGCAGATGCCGCCTACATCGGTATAAAGAATTTTTCTTTGCGCACAAGGGCGGACAATTTCAGGGAAAACGAGCACGAGGAGATCCAGCGCCTGAAAAACAGTTATGGCGCCAAAGCTGACGGCACCACGTCAGCTGGCACCCAAACAAACGGCAAAAAACTCTATGGCGCGTTCAATATTTATTTTTACAATCACGACCTGGCCAGGCTTGAACAGGAGGCGGAGTACCTGGCAAAATATCCCTTTGACGCATTTATCATAAGCGACATGGGCACGCTTCCATTTTTCAGAAAGCATTTCCCGAATATCCCGCTTCACCTCTCCACCCAGGCAAACTGCACAAATGCAGAAGCAGCCAGGTTTTACAGGGATCAGGGTTTTTCACGCATCATCCTTGGCCGGGAATGCAGCCTGATAGAAATAGAAGAGATTAAAAAAGCCTCTGGCCTCCAGATTGAGGTCTTTGTGCACGGCGCCATGTGCCTTGCCTACTCGGGCAGGTGTTTTCTCTCAGCATACATGGCAGGCAGAAGCGGAAACCGCGGTGACTGCGCCCATCCCTGCCGGTGGATGTTCCGCGTGCTTGAGGAGTCAGAGCGCGAAGGCGAATATTTCCCCGTGGAGGAGGATATACACTTCACCTCCATCCTGTCTTCAAAGGATCTGTGCATGATAGACCACCTTGACCGCCTCCGCGATGCAGGGGTTGACGCATGCAAGATCGAGGGCCGCATGAAAAGCGTCTACTATGTCGCGGTTATAACGCGCGCCTATCGCAAGGCCATTGACTGCCTGGCAGGAAAAACAGATGAAGACTTGACGCTATATCGGGAAGAACTTTTCAAGGTGAGCCACCGCGAATTCTGGACTGGTTTTTTCTTTGACAAGTCAGAAATTGCCAAACCCACATTGCAGGCATACACCCGCGAGTATCTGTTTCTTGGCAGTGTTATCTCGGAGGAATCCCCTGGAATATACAGGATTGACGTGAAAAACAGCTTTGGCGCTGATGAGGAAATTGAATACACAGGCTGGGATGTACTGTCTATCATGGATAAAGGATTTGCACTTTCGGAGCAATCTGGTCAGCCCGCAGAACGCTCAGATCACCACAGGCCGTTCTTATTGAAGACGGACAAACCGCTCAAACCAGGATATATCATTAGGCGAAAAACCAGATAGATTATTCCCCTGCGGAAAAATGCAATGTTGGCAAAACCGCTTGACTTCTCCCTCCTCCCATTATATATTCTATATGACTATATTTACCTTTTTAGTCATATGTTTGCATGCTTTAAAGGGGTCTTGTTTTGCCAAAGGGATTTACGGAAAGGGAAAAAGAGCTGATCCGCAAGAAGCTGTACACCGAGGGGACCAGGCTTTTTGGTCAGTATGGTGTACAGAAAACGACCGTGGACGAAATCGCAAAGGCCGCGGGCATTTCCAAGGGTTCATTTTACGGATTCTATGACTCCAAGGAAGAGCTTTTTTTT
>RPPD01000638.1 GCA_003818675.1 Spirochaetaceae bacterium | reverse complement strand
TTACCGGACCCCTTTCTGCTGCAATATTTTTATGAGTTCTTCCTTGGGGAAAAATCCCTCATGCCGGTAATATTCTTTTCCATTGGCATCCAGGAATACCTGGGTCGGGATAACCCTGATCCGGTAGGTTCGCGCAAACGGTTCACCAGCAGGCGTCCAGACATCATGAAACACAACTTTTACCTGACCTGCATATTCCTGTCCGATTTCCCTCATGATCGGCTGCATCATTTTACAGGGCACACAATTAACTGAACCAAGTTCAATAAAGGTGATTTTCACTCCTGATACAGGATTTATTTGAACCGGTTGCGGTGATGAAGTGGTCGCGGGTGTCGCGACGGGTATAATTGCAGCCGAAGTATTACCGGTCGCATTTTCAGCATTCCCGCAAGACGATAAAGCCGCTGTAAATACAGTCATGAGCATAATTGCCGCAATATTTATTTTCATATAATTCTCCCTTTCCAGAAGACTTTCAGGCCAAACCGTATTTCTTATTTGGCAATTTAGCCAAATAACCATTATTAGTCAAGTTATTTCTTGACTAATCCAATAATATTTGGCTATATTGCCATTGAGGCGTAATCAATGACCGAAACTGAAAAACAAAGAAGCGCATCCAGAGCAAAAATACTGAAGGCGATGGGACATCCCTCGCGCATTTTCATCCTTGAAAAACTCTCTCGCAAACCCCATTGCGTATGCGAGCTCGCGGAAATGATAGGAAGCGACGTATCCACGGTCTCGAAGCACCTTCTGGTGCTCAAAAACGCTGGTCTTGTTGATGATGAAAAGGACGGCACCCTTGTCCGTTATTCTCTGCGCTGCGAGTGCATCATGAACTTCATCGGATGCGTGGAGACTGTGATCCAAACCAATTTAAAGCGGGACATGGCGCTGTTAAAAGGGAGACGATGATGGCTGACAAGAAATCGATCCTGTTTCTGTGCACAGGCAACTCATGCCGGAGCCAGATGGCCGAAGGCTGGGCAAAGAAACTAGTCGGTGACAGGTTCGATGTTTATTCGGCAGGAATTGAAAAGCACGGGCTGAACCAATCGGCCGTGAGAGTAATGGCCGAGGCCGGCGTGGACATCGCAAGCCATCACAGCAAGACAACGGACGAGCTTACCCGTAAGGACTTTGATTATGTAATAACAGTCTGCGGACACGCTGACAAAAACTGCCCCTGGTTTCCAGCGAAAACAAAGGTGCTGCACCACGGTTTTGACGATCCGCCCCGGCTCGCCAAAAACACAGCCGCCGAAGTGGAAGTCCTTGATATTTATCGCAGGGTCCGCGACGAGATCAGATCATTTGTGGAGCATATTGAATCATTCCTGGAAAAGTCCTAAGTCTCGATAAAGGACGGACAGCGGTAGATAACGATCTCCATCTTGTCGTCGTGCAGGGGTTTTGCAGTTTTTTCGCAAGCCTGGCGTATGGCATTAAGTATTTCGCAGTCATCAAATCGCTTGCAAAGCGGACAAGCTCCGGTATTTCTTGCGCTTACCATAACCTCGATCATTACCTCCAACCTCCTGCTTTAAAAAACCGCCCTAACAAGGCAACCTAATATACACCAAAACGCACAGTATGAAAACCGATCATTTTCCGCCTTCCTTTGGTTTCAGTACGCCCCTGTTAACCAGCCCTTCCACGATCTGGTTGCGGCTGATGCCATACCGTGAAGCAAGCTGTATTGCATA
>RPPD01000637.1 GCA_003818675.1 Spirochaetaceae bacterium | reverse complement strand
GCGCGGCATCGGCAAGGCCGTGGAAAGCGCGGTGGAGGACATAAAGTCCAATGCCAAGGAAATCAAGAACAAGGAAGAGATCGCCCAGGTCGCGTCAATTTCCGCCAACAATGACATGGAGATCGGCAACCTGATTGCAGATGCCATGGATCGCGTTGGGAAAGACGGGGTCATCACAGTCGAGGAATCCAAGACCATGGTCACTGATCTTGAGGTGGTCGAGGGAATGCAGTTTGACCGCGGGTACCTTTCCGCGTATTTTGTCAACAACCGGGAAACCATGACCTCGGTCTTCGAGAATCCCTATATTCTCATATATGACAAGAAAATAACAGGCATGAAGGACCTTCTGCCCGTTCTGGAAAAGGTCGCGCAGACCGGAAAATCACTGCTTATCATTTCCGAGGATGTCGAGGGTGAAGCCCTTGCCACACTTGTGGTCAACAACATGCGCGGCACCCTGAGCACCTGCGCTGTCAAGGCGCCGGGCTTCGGCGACCGCCGCAAGGCCATGCTGGAAGATATCGCCATTTTGACTGGAGGTCAGGTCATCACCGAGGAACTCGGTCTTAAGCTGGAAAACACCGACCTCACAATGCTCGGTCAGGCCAAGTCTGTGAAGGTGGACAAGGAAAACACCACCATCATCGAGGGCGCGGGCAAGGAAAAGGACATAAAGGGCAGAATCGCCCAGATCAAGACACAGATTGAAGACACAACATCGGATTATGACAAGGAAAAGCTCCAGGAGCGGCTCGCAAAGCTCGCCGGCGGCGTGGCTGTAATCAACGTCGGTGCTGCAACTGAAGTTGAACTGAAGGAAAAGAAGCATCGCGTGGAAGATGCCCTTTCGGCGACACGTGCTGCCATTGAAGAGGGAATCATTCCGGGCGGCGGCATAACGCTCATCCGCGCGGTAAAATCCCTGGCCAAGATTGATCTGAAGGCAATGGACGAGGCAGAGGCCGTGGGCTTCAAGATCGTCATGCGTGCCCTTGAGGAACCAATCCGCCAGATCGCGGAAAATGCAGGGCTTGACGGTGCCATAGTGGCCGAGCGGGCCAAGAATGAAAAACAGGGCATTGGCTTTGATGCTGCAAAAATGGAATGGGTGGATCTGATCAAGGCTGGCATCATAGACCCGGCCAAGGTCACGCGTAGCGCCCTCCAGAATGCGGCTTCAATCGCAGGACTCATGCTCACCACTGAATGCGCGGTGACTGACATTCCCGAGAAGGAACCGGCTCCATCGCCGGGCGCAGGCATGGGTGGCGGAATGCCGCCTTACTGAGGGAAAAATATTAGTTTTCATGGCGGGGTTGTCACTGGGCAGCCCCGCTTTTTTTTGGGTCCCTCGGTTATTGCGGAAAACCTGCTTTTACTGCACAATAAAGCGGTTATTTGCCTTCTATTGGAGGAATTATGATTTCCCGTGAGGATTACATTTTTACAGTCGGTTTTTCCGGAAATACGGCCATTGTCAGCAAGTCAATGAAAGCACGATATCGACGCCATACTGCCGTGCAGCTTGTGGAAAAGGGTTTTTTCAAGGCTGCTGTTAACATGGCCTGCTATGACAATGCGCAGGACGCGCTTGAGAGAATATTGCAGATTTACAATGAGCACAATTCATACACTCTGGACGGAAGTACACAGTTAAAAAGGATCTTTGGCGTTCTGGAGTCTCTTGAGGACATTGATCGGGTACTGTAT
>RPPD01000636.1 GCA_003818675.1 Spirochaetaceae bacterium | reverse complement strand
GACGAATGGGACCTCGCGGCCGTCGCAGATATCCCGCTTTTCAAGAGTGACAGTGCCAGCCGCATCCACATGCTTTACAATGCGGAGTACGTGCTGGTGATAAACCGGGCCTACGGGAATGAGCATGATGCCTTCTGGTTTAAGCTGCTGGAGTAGCGGAGGCGGTATATGGTCAATACCGCAAGTCACGATGATGCGGTCAAACGGGGCTTCTTCTTCCCAGCCATAATAGCCGTCCGCGATTTTGCGGTGCACGTTCTGGAACTCTGGATAGACGGTTTCATATTTGCGGTAAATGGCGTCTGTTTCTTCTGCCAGCGGTTTGATGACCTCTATGGTGAAGACGTGGTTTGAAAGCTGTGACAAAAGCGCGGCCTGGTAGCCGGAACCTGTGCCAATCTCCAGTACCTTGTGGTCAATCTCCACATCAAGTTCACTTGTCATATGGCTTACTATGTGCGGACCAGAGATAGTCTGGCCGTATCCTATGTCCATATAATTATGTATGTAGGCTCTTGCCCAGTTTTTTTCACGCGCGAAATATTCCCTGGGAGTGCGCAGGAAGGCAATGATAACTTTCGGCGTTTGAAGATCCTTGGCGGCAATTGCCGCGGCTGCACGGTTGTACCTGGCTGTAAGCTGGGCTTTGTCCTCTTTGGTATGGCTGGCCATCCATGCAAGGTATGATGCGAGACTGTCTACCGGCGGATTTTCTGTCCGGAGGCGGAGATCATAATGCGGCTGATTTCCATCTACCCTGCCTGAAACGCCCGTCTGTGGGGTGGGTGTTCCCGGGTTGCCGTGTGCTTTATTTGAACACTGATACAGAAAAAGGGCTGCAACACAGATGAAACAGCAGGTGGATATGGCAAACGCCTTCTTCGCGGGAAGAAACATCAGGCAGACTCCTTATGGAAATAATGCGACATAGTAATTGAGCTGTATTGAAAAGTCAAGGCAGATGGATGTTCCCTTGCACCGCGTCTGAATTACCGGTATGTTCAGGGCTGTTGCCATGATCACGGACGATTTTTTCAAACAACTTGACGAATACGGATGCAAGGGGATTCCATGCCTTTTCATCATCGACTTTGAGGAAAAACAACCCGTTGTTTTCCCCCTGCAAAATATTGATCCGGCAGAATTGCTCTATTCTTTCCCGGGAACGACAAACTGCCCGCAGGCAGGGCGGAAAATGAAGCCGTCGCTTTTATTTTCTCCAGTTTCATATGATGCTTACCGTAAGGCCTTTCGTGAAGTGCAGGATGAACTGGTCAGGGGGAACAGTTATCTTTTGAATCTCACTTTCAGCACGCCGGTTGAAAGTTCCTCGGATCTTGCGGACTTTTTTCACGCGGGTGGAGCTGCCTATCGACTGTGTCTGCGCGATCAGTTTGTCTTTTTTTCACCCGAGCAGTTTGTGTGCATCAGGGACAACATGATCAGGACTTTTCCCATGAAGGGCACCTGTGATGCCGGTTCACCGGACGCTGGAGCGCGCCTTCTTGCGGATGAAAAGGAAACAGCCGAACATGTCACGGTTGTTGACCTGCTCAGGAACGACCTGTCAAAAGTCGCGCGAAATGTCCGCGTCCAACGCTTTCGTTTTCTCACAAAGGTCAATACGACCGGCAAGCAGCTCCTGCAGGCGAGTTCCGAAATTTGCGGAGAGCTTGCCCCCGGCTGGCAAAGTTCACTCGGGAACATTATGAGGAAACT
>RPPD01000635.1 GCA_003818675.1 Spirochaetaceae bacterium | reverse complement strand
TCCGCATGCAGGATTCGGGACCCTTTCTTTTGGGGATATTCTTCGCGCTCACGCTATACCACTTTTTTATCTGGCTTGGCAGAAGGCATGCCTTGAGCAATCTTGCCTTTTCCCTCCTTTCCACCATCTATATAATTTTTTTTCTGCTTGCCAGGAACCTTTCCACATCCATGCACGGGATCTATTTTTTCTATCTGTTTGTAGTTTTGATAACATATGCCCTTGTATTTTTTGCACATACCCTGGGAATGATGCCCGGCAAATCCAAGCATTACCATAAAATCTCATTTATTATAGTTGCTGCGGCCGGATTGGCAGCATCAGCATGGAAGTCTGCCGATATGGAATCCATACTGCCAAGCATTTTCCTTTTGGCGATTGCCGCCTCAAATGCCACGATCAACACCATAATAGTGTCCATTGATTTCATCAGGAAAAAAAAATACAAGTCAGGGCTTGCAACGGTACTTTTCATTTCATTTCATCTGCTAGCGCTGGCAGTCATTGTAAGCGGGGTACTTTTAAGATTTCTTCCCAATAACAATACAGAAATAGGGTCAACACTCATTTTCCTCCTGCCGTTTCTGATCATGATGGTGGTCTTCACCTGGGCCCTGACCAGACAACTCTCCATGGAACACCGCGAACTGGAGCTTTTAAAATCATCACTCGAAAAAAAGGTTGAAGAGCGGACTGCAGAACTTGCCAAAGCAAACGCGCAGAAATCGCAATTTTTTGTCAATCTGGCCCATGAAATGAAAACACCGATTACCCTGATCTCCAATTATTTTGATGAATATGTTCAAAGAACGGGTGCAAGCTTTGAAACCGGAATCGTGAAGTACAATCTGCAAAAACTAAAACAGGACATGATCCATTTTCTAGATTATGAGAAGCTCGAGCATGGCAAATCATTTTATGACCACCATCAGAATGTCAACGCATCCTATATTCTGGAGCTTCAATCCCTTCTCTACCGCGAAACAGCGGCCAAACAGGAAATTACCGTGAACCTGCAGTCTGGCAAGGGAATTATTCTGCATATAGATCCCGCTGCTTTTGAAAAAATAATAAACAACATCGTAGACAATGCCCTCAAATACAACAGGCGAAAGGGCTGGATTGAAATCTCGCTTTCCTGCAATGAAACACATGCCTCCCTTGTTGTAAGAAATACGGGAGAAACAATTCCTTCAAACGTTAGGGAAAAAATCTTTGAACCCTATTACCAGCTTTCCGGAAGAAAGGGCAACAGACAGGGAATAGGCATGGGTCTTGCCATTGTAAAAAAAATACTGGATGAATGCAACGGCGAGATATGCGTGGAAAGCGAATCAGGCGTTACTACCATGACCATAACCCTCCCCCTCGGCAGTACCCCTGCATCAAACGCAATGCACGCAGGTTTTGAAGACGCAATACTTCCCCATGAATCAGCGGACTTCCAGCTTCTTCCCGAAGAATACCACGAGAACCGCAAGACCATTTTCCTGGCTGAGGACAACAAGGCCATGCTGTTTTACCTGCACAAACACCTGGGCGAGGAATACAATGTCTATTATGCGGCAGATGGAAATGAGGCCCTTGGCAAAATGGAGATCATCCCGCTGCCCGACATCATCATATCGGACATCATGATGGACAACATGGATGGTTTTGCCTTTTTGGAAAGGCTTGGCGCAGACGAGAGATTTGCCTCTATACCCTTCATCTTCCTGACAGCT
>RPPD01000634.1 GCA_003818675.1 Spirochaetaceae bacterium | reverse complement strand
CAAGAAATCTCTTTGACAGGTTCAAGGGCCTTTTGCATACAATCTTTGCCAAAGATCCGGGGCAGCGCATTGCCGGACTCAATAAAATCTTCAGGCTTTTTCTTCGGGGCTTTAAAAAATGGTGAACACGGAGAATGCTCAGCTCATATCTGTCATCATTCCCACTCACAACAGATTGGCCTTTTTAAAGGACGCAGTTGCATCAGTTTTAAACCAGACCTGTTGCGGATATGAAATTATTGTTGTGGATGATGGTTCCACAGACGGGACCGCGGAATGGCTTTCGGAAAACGGGATAAATCACATTAGTATTCCGCATTCCGGATTCCCGGGGTGTGTACGCAATGCAGGAGTACTTGCCTTAAAAGGAAAGTGGATAGCCTTTCTTGACTCTGATGACCTCTGGAAACCGGAAAAACTTTCAGCACAGAAGGAATTTCTTGAAGCACATCCTGAACTGGAGCTTGTGCACACTCGCGAAATATGGAACAGGAGCGGCAAGATCATTTCCCAGTCAGGTCAAAAACACTCGAGGAGCGGAAGGATATTCACAGATGCCCTTTCCAAGTGCATCATAGGACCGTCTACTGTCATAATGAGCCGCCGCCTCTTCGAGGAGTTTGGCGGTTTTGACGAAACCCTTGAAATCGCGGAAGACTACGAGTTCTGGCTCGCGATCACGGCCAGATATCCGGTAGGTTTTCTTGACATACCGCTTGTGGAAAACCGCGGCGGCCACAAAGACCAGCTCTCGGAAAAATACGGATACATAGAACTCTTCCGAATCAAAGCCCTGGAGAAAACCCTTGAGCGCGGAATATACACGGGACAGGAACAGAAATTGATCCATGAAACACTCGCGGGGAAATGCATGATACACGCACTGGGCGCATTCAAGCGCGGCAAGTCCGAAGAATACGAAGAATACTCAAAGGCAGCCGCGCGTCATGCTGCATGGAGCTGAAGAGCAGTTATTCCTCACATGATGGTAATCGGAAGCCGGAAGGCGTAATCCATGTAGAAGAAGCCGTCATAGTAGGCGATATTAATATGCAGTATGTACCATTTTGCCCCTGCCTCAATCCCAAATGCGACCCTGCCATCATCCCTGGTTTCTGTTCCATAGTCTACTTCATAACGGCCTGTCAGGCCAACAAGTGCGTGCAACTGCACTTCGAATTCCTGCGTAGGCGCAAACTCGGAATAAAAGGAGGCAAACCGGTAGCCGCCGTAGAAAATCAGGTCAGAGAAAGTGGACTCCCAGTTGTAGCCTTCTGTAGCAAGATAATGCGGCTTTAATCCAGCTTCCAGTACATGAAGAAACGCCGCAGGACATGTGCCTTCAATTCTCTCATACTCCGTGTATCGAATGTTTCCAACTGTCCAGGAGCTGATGGGGATGATCTGGACAAACTCGGCATTCGACTCATATGTAGCGTCAAAAATGAATCCAACGCCCGCCTCGCCAGCAAGGCCAAAACCTTCCAGGTACTGCACACGGGCCCCGATATGCCAAAGCAGATTGCCGGTATTGAAATCAAAAACCAGCCCGGAACCCATATCCATTACATCGCCCATGAGCAGCATATGAAAAAGGTTGAGTTCAATGTTGGTGAACTGGATGTAGTCAATCTCAGCGGCCGCGAGAGTGGAAACAAAAACAACAGTGAGCAGCAGGGAAAACAAAACAGCACACATTCTCATCTATGTCACCCCCTTGTTTTATCAAT
>RPPD01000633.1 GCA_003818675.1 Spirochaetaceae bacterium | reverse complement strand
GTTCAAACACTTTCGAGGCTGAACCGCACCCGCCCGGATAAAAAAGGCGTGATGGTTTTTGATTTTACCAATGAAGCGGAAGAAATAAAAACAGCATTTGAGCCTTATTTTGAAACAACCATCCTTTCTGAGGCAACCGATCCGAATCTGTTGTATGAAATCCAAGACAAGCTTAAGAAGTTAGTTGTATTCACAGAGAAAGACGTGGAAGGATTTGCAAAATTATATTTTCTGAAAAAAGCGACACAAGACCAATTGTATTCAACCCTTGAACCGTCCAGGGAAAGATTTTTCCTTTTGCCTAAAAGTGAACAGCACGACTTCAGAGGGCAACTCACGGATTTCGTGCGGCTTTATTCGTTTCTCTCTCAGATTCTGAGCTTCAAGGATGTCGAGTTGGAGAAATGGTACGTGTTTGCACGGTATCTTCGCCGAAGAATTGGCATGGATCAAGAAGAGCTTCCCCGCGAAATACAGCAAAACATAGACATGGAATCATATAAAGTGAGACAAACCGGGAAGGGGCCGATAAAATTAGATAGAAAAGCCGGCCAGTTGGATCCAATGAAGCCCAAGGACCGATATGCGTTGTCTCCCGAGGAAATGGAACCTCTTTCTCAAATCATCAAAGACCTGAATGAAAGATTCGGTCTGAATCTTGGCCCCGAGCATCTCTCCACGCTCGGCCAAATGATGGATAAACTGGATAAAGACCCGGGCCTCGACGCGAGTGCGCGCGTGAACACCCGCGAAAACGTTCGGTTGGCATTTGAACACAAGGTCGAAGATGCTATCCAGGAAATCGTCGATTCAAACTTCGATCTATATAAGCGGATCACCGATGATCCCTCGTTTGGCGAAGCCGTGAAAAGCCTTCTTTTCGATCAAGACATCAGCGTGAACCGCCAGCCGGAGGAGTTGCTCAAGCAGCATGAATCCAAAACTCTTGAATTCAAGTCTACTTTACGTTGGAGTCTGAAGGAAAACAAGGAAGACCGCGGTGTGACCCTGGCGGTTTTGAAAACTATTGCAGCCTTTTTGAACACTGAAGGCGGCGATTTGTTGATCGGCGTGGCTGACGATAGATCGGTTATCGGCCTTGAACCTGATCGTTTTGAGAATGAGGATAAATTCATGCTGCATCTGGCTCAGATGGTACGAAATGCGCTTGGGGATAGGGCAAGTACATGCATCGATCCACGCATTCACGAGATTCAAGGAAGGAAAATATGCCTGGTTGGATGCAGGCGCAGTCCCGAACCTGTATATCTGAAATTGAAGGAGACTGAGGAATCCGACAAGGGGGATTTCTATGTCAGAAGCGGTCCGGGTTCGATCAAGCTTCCGGCGGAAAGCGCTTTTGAATATATCCGCACGCGATTCGCGGGAATAAAGAAAAGTGATGAATCGGCTAATAATGGATCCTAAAAGATCCCATGACCTTGAAGGCGCCTTCCATTGAAGTAATTGGCCGCCGATGACGGCCGCTGTTTTTACTTGATTTGTAATTTTACCAGTCGTATGTTACTGGATCGAATCTCTGGTCATCACCAACGCGCAGGAGAGCATCATGCAGAAACATTTGAAGCGTTTGTTTTTTCCGATCATCGGGCTGTTGTCCCTGATCTGGTTCCTCATCCGGGTGATTCCCAAACCCAGCCGCGCCTCGTATCCTTGCGTGCGGGCCGCCGCGCCCGTGGCCTCGTCCTTCGTGATCTGGGTTGCCGGTC
>RPPD01000632.1 GCA_003818675.1 Spirochaetaceae bacterium | reverse complement strand
TTTTTGGTTGGAAGGAAAGGTGGTTTGCCCAAAAGTACCGGTTATACTGCGGTTACTTTTTGGGCAAACCACGGAGTTTCAGTATATTTCCAATAAACGCATTGAATACAGAGAAACTCCACGTGAGTTTTCAGCTGCTATTTTTTCAGAATCCTTGCAAGGGCGGCAAGCGCACGTTCGTAGTTGGGGTGGTTGTCGTTTTCATCCACTATTTCAACGTACTGGAGCGTATCCTGACGGTCTACAATGAATATGGAACGGTTCAGGAGCTTCAGTTCCTTGATGAGAACCCCGTAGGCCATGCCAAATGATGAATCCATATAATCCGAGAGCATGATGACATTTTTTACCTTGCATGAGGTTGTCCAGCGTTTCAGTGCAAAGGGAAGATCCATGCTGACGCTCGCGACAACGAGGTCCTCTGACATGCCCGCTGTCTCCTTGCTTAAGCGCTTGGTCTGCTGGTCGCAGACTGTGGTTTCAATGGAGGGAACCACGCTTAACAACTTCACCTTGCCTGCATATGTGGCAAGCGTTACCTGCAAAAGGTCTGAGTCGCGAAGCGCGAAATCAGGGGCCATATCTCCCAGATTTGGAGTTTTTCCCAAGAGGGTTATGATGTTTCCGCCCATTCTTGACACCTGACGTTCCATGGCATCCTCCTTTAGTAGTCCATCAATTCCTGACTGGTATTTTTTCCCGCCACGAGTCTGCAAGATCTGATAGGATTTCCGCAATCCCCTTTACAGGAGTCACCTTCAGACTCTGTTTGTCCCCTGCCTTTTCATATGCGTCAAGTTTTTCCAGAAGAAGTTCGTAATACTCCCTCATGATCGCCCTGCATGCGGTGTAATCCGCAGTCTTGAGTGAAACAATTTCACTGCGCAATCCCTTAAGCTGGGTTTCCAGGCCATTGTATTCCTTGTACAGGTGTTCAGCCTCTTGCACATTGTTCAAATCAAGATACTCCATATAATAGCAGGTTTCAAGGACAAAAAGAATAAGGCTCGCGTCATAAATGGCGGAAAGCCTTTCAGCGCGATTTTGAATCCGGCTTATATTGTCAATCAGCGGCATGACCTCGGCCTTCAGCGCCTCGATGTCCCTGAAGGAAAGAAGTCTGTGGGAGCATCCGATTTCAAGGTAAATGAAGTTCACTACAAGCGGATTGTGCTTTCCGCCGGACAAAAGCAATTCTCGTTGTTTTTTAAAGAGTGTTTCCAGTTCAGGATCCGCCTGGGCGGCCTGAGGATCTTCATCTCCAAGCTCCTTGGCGCGTTTATTAAAATAGGGCATGAAAACCCCATCGTAAAAGATTGACCGGATCATTACATACTTGCCGGCGCCATCAGGGGCTGGTGAGTCCTGCTTATAGTAACTCATGATTTCGCTGAAACAAACGCTCTCCCGCAGCATTCTAAAGCCTTCCTGGAAATAAGCGTAGCGACACTGGATCTGCGGCGTGGTTTCATGGGCTATCTTTTTTACATCAGATGGCTCCATGGTTGAAAGCCGCTCAAAGAGGGCTTCAACGGCAAGGGGATGGAAGTGGACTATTGTGTATTCAGCAAGCACCTGGGTCGCCTCATAGAAGGTCATGGGTTCCTTGTATGGGCGCTTGGATGTAATGGCGTCCAGGGCATCCGCACAGGAAACTATGGAGACGAGCAGGTTGAGGCGCACCTCATGTGTTTCTCCGTGGTACGGTAATGTGTAATTGTTGTCAATAAACAG
>RPPD01000631.1 GCA_003818675.1 Spirochaetaceae bacterium | reverse complement strand
TCATGGTGTTTCTGATGTCGTCCATCACATCACTGACAACGATCGCTTCCCATCCGTGAAACGCGAAGGTTGGGCCAAAGCCCGAGTAGCGTTCCTCGTTGGCAAGCGCAAGCACTGCCATGTCCTTGATCTCACGCTCGCGGATCATCATGTTCATGTACGCGTGGTACTGTCCGAGTCTGCAGTAACCTGCAGCCCTCGGCTGGAAGACGATGAGCTTCTCGTCAGGGTCCTTGCGGGTCTCAAGATACTTGAGCATGGTGCCTATGCACACGATCATGGGCAGGCATTCCTTGCAGGTAGTGACTCCGCGACCGAGTCTCAGGATCTCCGTATCGGCAACCTGCATCGGGATCGCGGTGATACCCAGTTTATGGAATACTGCCGCGAAGAGCGTGTTCGCCAGGTCTCCCATTGACGGGATTATCATCTTGACCCTGGGGTGTTTGAGAGGGAAGCGCTTGCCGTCCGAGCCAACGAAAACTATTCCGGTATTGTCCTGATAGGCAACTGCCGGCACAAAGTCTGTCTTGATTGCCCTCGCGCCAATTTCCTTCTGTACCTTGAGGTAATTGTGGATGATGTCCAGAAACGCGTCTATGCGGGTGTTCACTCCAGCGTCCGCTGTGTGGCCGTCAAGTTCCAGCGTCAGTGATGGCTTGGTACCCATCATCTTGCGGAAATAGGTGACCAGGAGCGAATCGATAGCGCAGAGGAAATTGGTGATGAACACCCCGTAGAGCTGGGGGTCCCTCTTTACCAATTGCGAAGCCCGCAGGAGCTGGTTTCCGATTTCCCAATGCAGATAGTCGTCATGCGGATAGGCAATGGGTTCCTTGTCCCACGGGAGCATGTCAAACGGAATGACCATATGTCCCCTGGTGGCGATCTTCTTGGGGATTCCCTTGTTCGCTTCGTCTGCCATGGCGTTGTACGGTCTGCCAAGTATGACAGTGGCAATTGCTGCAGGATCAGAGTGAAGCTGTTCCAAAGCCTGTCTTCCCAGTTTGCGGAGTTCCTCCTCAAACTGGTCCTGCATGGCGCAAGCTTTATCAAAAGCCTTGTCTGATTTCTTCTTGTCAAAGCCCAGCACTCCAGCAATCTCCAGGAACTGCTTGCGGCCCCGCTCCCAGCCGCCTGAAAAGTTGATGGTGGGCGCGAGCATTTTCCGGTCCACCTGCTTGTCCTTGAATATCTGGCGCATCCAGAAGGCTTCACCCTGTATAAAAAGGCAGGTGGTGGAAAATTCCTTGCGGGTGTTGCCGCCAGGCACATGCATTTCCTCGATATGGGGCATGAAGTAATAATCCGGGTTGGATTGTGTGAGCTTGTCAAACATGCCAATGGCAATCTGCGCTGGAAAGCACATGGATGATGTCTGCCTGTTGAGGGCTTCATCATTCATTTCCGAAGGGCTTACAACGCGGCAGCCCAGTGTTGTAAAATAATTGTAGAAGAACGGGAAAAGCCTGTGAACAAGGAAACTGCGGTTGATCCCGATCACTGGTCCTGTTGCCGGCTGTGATGCTATTGGTGCGTACTTGCCGAAGACCAGGTCTGTCCGCTTTTTCACAAAGTCAAACTTCTCCTCGTCAACGCTGAAGGATGATTTCTTGTTGTAGTAGCGGTTGCAGGCGCCGCCGAACGGGAAGAGCTGTCCCTCGATCCTGATGCGGCTGATGGAACACTTGAGATCGCATTTTTCCTTGCCGCCTGCGCAGGTGAACGGAGTCTCGTGGG
>RPPD01000630.1 GCA_003818675.1 Spirochaetaceae bacterium | reverse complement strand
GTATGCTTGCTGGAGGAATTGCCCACGACTTCAACAACCTGTTGGGAGCCATCATAGGCTATGCGGATCTTCTCCTGGATACCCTCCCTGATGATGACCCAATTCGTACTGATATAGAATCCATCAGAAAGGCTGGCCGCAAAGCCGCAGCTCTCACACGCCAGCTTTTGGCATTTTCCCGCCGCCAGGTGCTGCAGCCCAAGATTATTGATCTGGGACTTTTGATTACAGACCTTGAAAAAATGCTCAAGCGCCTTTTACCGGAGCACATCAAGCTTTTCACCGTATGTGATGACGCTGTGTGGAAGGTAAAGGTTGATCCTATACAGATGGAACAGGTGATCATCAATCTCGCAGTCAATGCGCGTGATGCCATGCCTGAGGGCGGGAAATTGACTATTTCAACCAGCAACGTGGATGTTCGGAATGTAAAAGTCAAGGAGAACTTCGCCATCAGACCTGGAAAATATGTAATGTTAAAAGTGATAGATACTGGAACCGGCATAGAGGACGCGATCAAACAGCGCATATTTGAGCCTTTCTTCACCACAAAGGAGCCAGGCAAGGGAACAGGACTCGGACTTTCCACTGTATATGGAATTGTCAAACAGTCAGATGGATATATCTTCTGTGAGAGCAAGACAGGTTCGGGGACTACATTTGTAATCTACCTGCCCACAAGCATTTCACAGGTCGAAAGTCCTGTAGCAGATGAGGAGAAAGCGGTTTATTCCCGCGGAACTGAATCAATTCTTCTGGTGGAGGACGAAGAGGTCTTTCGCGACATGGTGCACAGAGTGCTTGAAAAAATGGGTTATAATGTCCTGGATGCCTCCAATCCGGGAGAAGCCATTCTTATATGCGAACAGTACAAAGGTGATATACACCTTCTTATAACTGATATTGTCATGCCGCATTTGAGCGGAGTGCAGCTGGCTGAACGGCTGTTGGCCATCAGGAAACAAATGAAGGTCCTCTACATCTCGGGGTATTTCGAGAAGGCCGTGAATGAAGGGGTGACCTTCCAGAAGGATTCTGTTTTTTTACAAAAGCCGTTTTCGCCGGTGGAACTTGAAAAGGTGGTGCGGAAGCTCCTGGATTTTGGAAGCGCGGTATAAAAAAACAGGATCAGATGAAACTCTGGCTGTTCTTGAATTTCTGCAGCGTCACCTTGTTTCCCGCTTGATTATAATCAACCTGGTCAAAGAAAATCCGTGTGAGAAGAATACCACGGCCATTAAAGGTATGTATGTTCTCACTCGTGACCGATGGCAGATTCTTCCAGTCAAACCCGGGTCCGGAATCACTTACCTCCACAACAAGTTTGTCCTGGGTCAGGGTAGACGAGATAGAGACGTTTTTTGACAAGTTGGCAGGATCGGTGAGCCTCTTTCTGCACAGCTCGTAGAAATTACCGTCAACCAGCGCCTGGCGTTTTGTCTCGTATCCGATGCCAAGGCTTCCGTGCTCTATGGCATTGGTGATCATCTCCTCAATCCCGATCTTGATGTTGATTATCTCGGCCTCGGAAAAAAGAGCGCCGCAATTGAATACTATCTGGTTTACAATTGGCAGGAGATTCGCCCTCCCCACCTTGAGGCTAAAGGCCTTGCTCTCATGCAGAAAATCAGGGGAGGCGAGTTCATGATATGAGAACGATGTATAGTGCTTGACAGCGTTTGAGACAACCTCAATGACCTCTTCGATCTTGAAGGGCTTTCTGAAAAAATTGATTGCGCCGCCCCTT
>RPPD01000629.1 GCA_003818675.1 Spirochaetaceae bacterium | reverse complement strand
TACTCGTTCGAGGCAGCCGGGAGATCGATCTTGACCCAAAAGGTGTCAATGACTTCTTCAGGGATGCAGCTAAGATCCGGGCTTCGGAAGTCGTGGACCAGGTGACGAATTCTATGATGGAATACAACAAGCTGAGCCAATACGGACTCGATCGTACTACTTCGTATCTGGTGTTCATGAAAGCGGACGGTACACGCGAAAACGTACTTTTCGGGAAAGTTTATGAGAAGGATCAAGGATATTACATGCAGACTCAGGAAGACGGCCTGGTTTACAAGGTTCCCAAATACAATTACGATAAAGTTGTGAAATATGTGAATGAACTGCCGAAAAGTGTAAAATAACCCATTTTCTGTTTCCATACTGCAGTACGAAAAAGCCGCCGGAATTCGCGGCTTTTTTTATTCAGTAAAACCCCCTTGACAATAAGGGCATATTTATTTATACTGTGAACAATGGAAGGGCTTCCAACCGCTGAGGACATTCCATGATCAGACTGCATTTAAGAACTGTTTTTTCTCTCATTCTCCTATTGACATCAGTGAACTATTCACAAAGCCGTGTAAAAGTTCCTTTCAGACATTACCCGACCTCTGAAGGAGTGATCCGGGCTTTCGTTCCGGCCGGTTTCAACAGCTGGGGTCCTAATAACAATGGAATAATCGCTTCTGATGCCCCATCGGGTATGAATTGGTCAGATGCTCTTCAATGCTATACTAAAATTGAGTTACTGGATACCGGTTTTGTCCAGTACAAATTTCATGAACATCCGCTCAATCAATGGATCACGGATCCGCTGAATCCGTATGTCAACACATCAGACAACAACAATTCCATGCTTCAGGTCAAGAACGGCATGGTTTTTGAAATTTTTCCAAGATCCGGTGCAGCAATCACAGATCCTGAGATAAAAATCACAGCAGGAATCTGCTTATCCGAGGGCGATTCCCTTCTTCCCGATCAATCCTTCCTTGAAATAGATAATGCTGTAGTTTGTGATTTCGAGGGCTGTTACCTGGACAGTCTGTCCATTGTCCGTTTTGATCTGCCGGATCTTGAAGACGGTCCGCATGCAGTCGTATTCCGCCTGAAGACACGGGACGATCTTGATTTTGCGGATTCCACGATTTTCACAACCCGGATGAATCCAGTATTTTTTCTCACTCCCGATCAGACTGATGTTCTGGCCGGTCCCAAAACAATACGCTGGCAGGTGAACATAAGCGAACCGGACACCATCCTGCTCAGACATCTTGGTGTCGGCGATTCCCTGATCGGCGTTCAATCCGCCGGTGAATATGCGTGTTCTGTTCCTCTGGATTACGGTTCACATCTCTTCGTGGTTTATGTGCGCGGATCGAGTGGCACAATCCATACATCAGACACCCTGGCTCTGACCTATCCGGAGCCGCAAAGTCCTGAACCGGAGATCAGGATAACACATCAGGCGGGTATGCTTTTGTTGACGGCCGTTCCAAATGATCCGCAGAATGGACCCGTGTCCTGCGAATGGACTAACGGGGAAACCAATGTAAACAAACTGAATGGCCTGGATGGACAGACCACCCTGGATATCCAATTGCCTGTTCCTGTTTTGCCTGGAGATTATGCGGTCAGGCTCCTGGTTACAGATGCAGAAAGCAACTGGAATACGACGGAGACTTTTTTTACAGTGGACGATGATGGAACCGTGCTGTTGCCCTCAAGTAGGTATGTGCCGCGTTGGGTGAGTGAAGCCCGTATCTATTCCATG
>RPPD01000628.1 GCA_003818675.1 Spirochaetaceae bacterium | reverse complement strand
TATAAGCAGGTAATTGCGCGGATCAGACAGTTTTCTGTTCAAAATAAAAAGGGTTACCGCGATAACTGCCGACCCGATGAATGCCAGAAAGAAAATACCGGCTCCGCATATTATGCCAACTGCAACTGCCCAGAACATGAACACGATATCTATGGGATCCTTTATGGCTGTCCGGAATCTGATTATGCTCAAGGCCCCCACCATTCCAAGTGAAAGCACAATGTTGAAAGAAATTGCCTTGATGATAAGACAGGTGATAATGCAGGCCAGTATTAGGGAGACAGCATAACTGTTGTCGTATACCACTCCATTGAAGCTGAACCTGTAAACCAGGTAAATTCCAATACCGATCACAAGGCAGACAGCCATGGTAATCAACAGATCTGGAACATTGAAACTCGCCATTGAGAAAGCATCAAGAAATTTTTTGCTGAAAATATCCTGAAAAGAAAAAGGCTGGTCCATAACACTTCCTTTCTTTTATATTGGCAGGCCATCCCTGCACAGGACATATTTTGACATTGAGATTCCGGGTCTGTTGTCCACCAAGAGCAAGCCGGCAATCACTTCCGGCAGAAATTGGGAGAATTTGACTTCCATGATGATGCAGTCATCCGGGAAAATTCTATGAAATAGAATGTCCTTCTGGAACAAGGCGCGGTTACCGGATGCTGTTTGCAAATTATGGTCAAAAGTTATCCGCACATTCTGCGGCTTGAAGGCATAAGCCTCCCTGCGGTATTCAACCAGATTTTTTGGTATTAAATGATAAAAATCAGCATCATGGAAAAACCTGGCGACAAGATTTGTCTTATCGCCATCTCCATGTCTCCATTTTCTTCCTGAATATGACATTTTTTCATATTCTTTCTCAGAGATCAAATGACGTCGTTTGATAATATATCTGCCCGATCGTGATTTCTGTTCCAGGAAAATGGGAGATATGTTTCCATTATAAATCCTTATCCTGTACAGACTCCTGACGCGTTCTCCATTAACCTTTGATTGATAAACAATATCATCCTCATTATCAAAATAGAGGCTTCTGACGGTATAACCAATATTTGAAGAACAATGGGGATCCATATGCATAACAGGTTTGAGCCTGGAGCGCAGAATAGTGTAATCTGCGATGTTCAACCTGAACTTCAACTCACAACGATATGCCTGCTCATGATAAACCGCCATAAAACTGCTGATCAATCCTTACAAGAACTCATTGATATAATTCCATATTATTCCTCGATTGGCAACGCCAGTTGTCAGCAGTTTGTGTATTCCATTTGCCCTTGTCAAGTCTAACTCTTATGCCTGCCAGGAAATTCGCTAGGCGCGAAAGTTCCGGTGAAAAATCTTTGCACCGTCAAAGCCATTGAACTTTGTGGATGATGCAGTCGAATAGGCGCCGATGTTCTGCGTGAGTAGAAACTCGCCTATTTCAAGGTCTGATGGCAGTTCGACCGAGGACGTTATCTTGTCAAAACTGTCACAGGTCGGGCCAACAACAGCGCAGAGCTCGCGCTGGCCTGGCCTGAAGGAGGTAAAATTGGGGTTCCAATGGTCATAGACAACAGCGGAATATGTGTGATACACGCCGTCATTTATATAATAGAACATTTTGCCATTGCGCCTGGCCTTGCCGACGATTTCCGATACAAGCCAGGCCGCCGTGGCCACAATAAAACGGCCCGGCTCCGCGATTACTTCCGTGTCAGACGGAAACAGCCGTGTGATTTCCCTGTTCAGTATTTTTAC
>RPPD01000627.1 GCA_003818675.1 Spirochaetaceae bacterium | reverse complement strand
CGCTCCTCACGGTACACGAGAATACTGTTGACCGTTTCAAAGGCCAGGATATCGCATCCTGGATGGTGACGAACCCGACCTATAATAAATTGAACAAAGTGAAAAAGACCAGCCCAGAGTCGTTTTTCTACTATTATCGTGCTCTTGAGTTGAGGAAATTACTTGGGGAGCAAGCATGAAATGTGGAGAATATTGTATTAATCATTAAACTGGTGAACATATCGGATTACACAAACATCCGCTTGGCGAACTCATTGGGCGATAGGCCTGGACAGGGCAAACCCTGGTGAGGCCGGTCGTTGTACTCGGGATGAAAAATATCCAGTAACACGGATAATTCCTGGTCAGAGTCCCAGGCTTTATCAGCCAGCCATTCTTTGATTGTGCGGACAAATCGTTCGGCAATCCCGTTGGATTGTGGACGGTGGCGAGCAATGACCACATGCACAAAATTAGCCTCTTTGGCCAATTGCTGGAAAACCTCGGCGGTAAAGTGAACGCCGCGATCTGAAATCAAGAACTGCAATTCTTGTGGCAGCAAAACGCGTAAAGCCGCGACGACCATTTCTGCGGTGACATGCGAACCGGCAACGAAAAGCGGCAGGCCCAAACACTGCCGGGTACAATTATCCGTCACAACCAGGATGGCAATCCAGTCGGTGACAAGCGGCAGCAAGTTCATCTCCTGGCGCAATTGTTGTCTTTGTGAGCGCCATTGCTCGTCTTCCTGTTTGCGCAAGGCCAGTTGCTGGCGACGTTGTTCGCGCAGGGTTCGTTCGCATTCAATCTGTTTTTTACGCGTACCCCAGGCAGCACGCTGGTTCGGTAGTCGGCTGGTTTTATCAATGCTCTTTTTCTGCCGTTGTTGCGCCCAAGCGACATCTTCCATCTTACGAATTTGGCGCAGCTGCCGCCGTTTTTCGCGTTCATTGGCGATTTTCTGGCGCAATCGACGGATTTCTGCCCGTTTTGATTGTTTTTGATGCGCTTCATCCGGCTTTCGCTCCCGACACTCGCCCGGCGCAATCGGCTGGGAGGCTTCGACAAAGGCTCGCATGGCTTCGGCATAACTCAAATCCGGGTTGCCAAACACCTTGCCCGGATAGTCTGGTTCTGCTTTTGCTTCGTCTATCCGCTCGACCACCAAACGACCAGAAGAGCCACTCACTGCCGGTAACTTGACATCCACCGTATGGCTGGCTGGCACAAACAGTAAATCCACGTTCAGGGCCTGTCCCGGAGAGTCTGCCGTACGGCTGACTGGCTTTAGCGCTCTTTTTTTCGCTGTTTCTTTTCCGGATGCCACATGCCTTTTTCAAGCAAGATGCTCCGAACCGTGTTCAGCGAAACCAGGCGGACCCAATTATTGGCCTTTGCCACTTCATCCGCCAGTCGCCTTTTGCCCCAGTCTGGATGGGCCTCGTGCATGTCTATCACTTTGGCTCGGATTTCTTCCGATTTTCGGCCTGTGCCTGGAGGCGCACCCCTTCGCTCAAATGTTTCCAGGCCTGCATACCCTTTTTCTTTGAACTTGGGCAACCAGTTATAAAACGTCGTGCGGCCAACATGCGCGGTGCGACACGCTACCGTGACGCTCTTTGTCTGCTCCCAGGTTTCAAAAAGCAATTTCCGCTGCTGCGCTGTGGTCGGTGGAAAGTGGGTCTTTTTCGTTGTCATATCTTATAGTTTACTCTTTTGTTCACCACTTTGGTGATTAATACAATATGTGTGTTTATTGAGAACTAACTAAAGCCTTG
>RPPD01000626.1 GCA_003818675.1 Spirochaetaceae bacterium | reverse complement strand
GTTTTGTCTGGTGTCCAAAATGAACGCCGGATTCCAAGAGATTCTTCATCGTGACAACTGCCACAAGTATCCTCCTTCATTCATGGCCTAAATTGTATAATTGATCACATTCCTTTACAGTGTACTGATGAGTGAAAGACACATAAAGAAACTTCAATATACCATATTAGTGTGGAAAATGGAATAGTATTTTGTGCTATTTATACAATATTTCAAGGTAGTATGTCTACCCTCCAGCAAAAATATACCCGTTTTCCAAAAGCATGCTGTAGAGAATTTCCAGGGGCAGACCAACGACATTACTGTATGAACCCTTGATCCATTCTATGAAAAAGCCGCCCTGTTCCTGTATGCGATATGCCCCTGCTGCACCTGTCCATTCACCGGAGTCCATGTAAAAGTGAATATCATGCTCTGTCATGGACTTGAACTTGACCTCGGTTGTGCACTGCCTTATATCCATGGGTTTTCCTTTTTCAGCCAGGAGTGCGAGACCTGTGTGCACACGGTGTTTTTTTCCTGAAAGGGCCCGGATCATGCGTTCAGCCTCTTCGATTCCAGCTGGTTTTCCCAAAAAAGTGCTGTTTATCTCCACCAGTGTGTCTGCACCCAGGATCCATCGGGGTGATTCTTGTTTGAACATCCCGACTATTGTTTCAACTTTTTTCCTGGCAATATCGGCAACAGTGGTCTCGGAGGCGTTTGCCAGGAAAATTTCCTCGTTCACCTGCGGGGGGATGACCTTGAAGGGTATTTTTACTTTTTGAAGCATTTCCCGCCTGCGCGGAGATCCTGATGCAAGTATTATTGTGTCCATTACCTTCTCTTTCAGTTGTATAAGAGTGCCATAACTAAATGCGAAAAAACAGCAGTATGCCCAAAATTGCGCCTGCGAGGGAACCAATATTTAGGAGTATGCTTACCGCGACTACGTGCAGATCAAAGCCGATTGGATTTTCCATACCCAGGTGAAAATCAGTTCCGGCAGCAGCTGCAATTCTTTCTACTATTTCCCATGCGAGCCCGCCCAGGATCATACCAATAAGCAGGAGTCCTAAAAATACAGGCAGAGTCTTCGAGTTTATTGTCATAGGAGAGTGTAACGTAGCTTATGAACCTGTATTCTGTCAAGTATCACATTTCTCATTGACTTTACAGCCTCTTCACGCTATTGTTGTACGGAAAGCAGCTGTCGGTGCATTTCGCGGGCGTTAGAGAAATATAGGATGTGCAGTTAAAAATTAAGTTGGGGAGTTCCATAATAAGCCATTCTATAAATTGAATATTATGGAACTCCATAGGAAACCTTAAAAGCCACATTTTTTATGTTGGGGGCTTTTAAGGTTTCTTGGGGCAATTAGCTCAGATGGATAGAGCGTTGGCCTCCGGAGCCAAAGGTCGTGGGTTCGAATCCCGCATTGCCCAAACAGTTGCACAGGTTGTACCTGTGCAACTGTTGGAGATTCGGAATCTTGATAAAGAAGCAGGAGTAGATTCCGAATCTCCACGGGCTGGTATATAATATGCCCGCTCAAATCAAACAGAATCAGTGTCTTCGAAATCTTCATCGGAGGGAACAATGATCCTGCAGGCGAAAGTTTTCTTTTAAACTTTCGCACGGCTCGATGCCGGAACAAACCAAGGGGTTTGGGAGAGTATATGGGAAAACTCGAGCTGATCATCGATAAACTAAACGAATATCTCATAAAACGCGGACTTCAGAAAATACCAGGCACTCCCATGGATCTAGACACGCTATATG
>RPPD01000625.1 GCA_003818675.1 Spirochaetaceae bacterium | reverse complement strand
GCAGTATTCCTCCGCCGGATTTAAAGCGAGGACGGGCGATGAACCAATCAATGTTGAAAGCACCTCAACGCGCGCGGAGTGGGAGTAGGTGTGTGACGAGACAAAATGAAAAACATTCTGTTTTTGTGCACGCTCCTGCATAAGCAGGAAAAGCTTGCGGCTGTTTTCCGCAAGAGAGCGCTGGTACTGGACAATCTGGTGCTTCAGTTCTTTCTTGATGTAGTTGCCTATCAAAAGCGGTTCAAATGGTTTTGAGAAGACCTGGTCTGCCTCAAGTTCCAGCCCTTTAAGTTGTTCCGTGGTATCCCTGACTGCCCCTGAAATAAAGAAGATGGGAGTCTCCCTGCAGTGGCAGAAGTCCGGATTCCTGCGCAGAGTTTTGCAGATTTCATACCCATCCATCATTGGCATGAGTATGTCCAGCAGAATGAGGTTCACGGATTTTTCACGCCTGAGAATCTCCAGTGCTTCCAGGCCATTGTTGGCGGAGAGCACCTTGATATTGTTGCGCACGGCATCATCAATATTGAGTTTTTTGTTCTTTAAAATGAGATTTGACAGTTCGCGAACAAGAATCTCTTCATCGTCAACTATCAGCACGCATAAAGGCGGAATCTCTCCCTGCATCTGCATATCCTTCAGGCAAGTATCCGTTGCATCTTATCGAATAATTCAATAAAGTCAACTGGCTTGCGGACTATATCACGAACTCCCAGCATGTTCAATTCTCGCAGAAGCGAGTAATCCGTGGGTGTGCCATGAAACAGGATTCCCGAGACCACCAGTACAGGTACTGAAATCCCCGAATCCTTGAGTTTTTTGACAAAGGCGAGCCCGTTTAATGGCTCCATTTCCAGGTCTGTTATCACCATATCCGGGCATGGGGAGGCCTTCTTTACAGCCGCAAGGGCGTCATCCACGCGGGTGAAGGCAGTGACATCCTGGATTCCAGCCTTCTGCAGGAATCCCTTGAAGAGCGAAAGAATCTGCATGTCGTCATCAACCACAAATATTTTTTTCTGTTTATAGACTGCCGGAAAGCACAGTACTTCCTCCTCCAGGTCCTCGTCATAATCAATTTCCTCAACTTTTGTAACCTTGGGGAACCCGATGATGAACAGGGCACCCTCGCCCGCAACGCCCTCCTCGCGGATGAAACCCCCGGAGGATTCCACTGTGTTTTTTATATCACGCAGGCCTATGCCATGGTCTCCTTCCTCGGTCTTGTCCGAGTCTCCGTCAAAAATGGACTGTTTGCGACCGGGTATGACTCCTGTTCCATTGTCCTCCCATCGGCAGACTGTATAATCTTCTCCGTCTATGGTCTCTTCGCCGGTAGACAGGTGTATCCATTGTTCCTTCTTTTTGCTCTCATGCACCTTCCTGATGGAATTGGTGAGCAGGTTTTCCAGAATATTGATCAGGGCGAAGTCCAGAACTCCAATATACACATCTGGCGTGTGGACCACTGTATCAAAGGCAATGTTGATTCCGCCGCTTTTGTCCTCGAGAATTTCCCGATATTTTTGTTTTACACGATTAACCATGCTCATCAGATGAGTGGGCCTTGTGTTGAAATAAATGGTTTCTCCCATAAGCGAGCGCTGTACTGCCTTGATGTAGCCTGTCATGGTCTTGTGGATATTGAGTTCTGTCTTGCGGCGCTGCTGAATGAGTTTACCTGTTGCTATGTTGTGGATGTTCTCTATTGAATCAAGGATGTCCTTGTGTCCGGCGTTTCCCCTGCCAATAAGGGAAACAAGTT
>RPPD01000624.1 GCA_003818675.1 Spirochaetaceae bacterium | reverse complement strand
TGAAAACGCCTGCACTGGCGTTCATGGCGCCAACCGGCTTGCATCGGTTTCGCTTCTTGAGGGACTTGTGTGGGGCCTTAGAAGCGCTTCGTACATTGCAAAAAACCTGCCTGAAGTTTCGGCCCGGATAAATGACAAGATACCTGAATGGATCTTTCCTCATGAGGAGGAAGATTTTGACCCTGTGCTTATCCTGCAGGATCTGGTGCAGGTCAGGACAACAATGTGGAATTACGCCGGGATCGTGCGGAACAAGAACAGGCTTTCCAGGGCTCTTTCGGACCTCAATTATCTAAGCCACGGCATTGAAAAATTCTATCGTCAGGCCAGGATCTCGCGTCGGATAATAGAACTCCGCAACTGCGTGCTCACAGCATCTATTATTGTGCGGGCCGCGCAGGCAAACAGGACTTCTTGCGGATGCCACTTCATCGAGGCATAGGATGGCCTGGAGATCCGAACGTGCGCACACGGTGGCTCCTGCAAAGATAAATCTCCACCTGGAGATACTCGGAAAGCGTCCTGACGGATTTCATGACCTTGTATCAATTTTCATCATGACCAGTCTCTCTGACGAGATTGAAATCAGGACGGAAAAGCGGGGTGCAGGATTCAGACTTTCAGGGAAATTTTCATGTCCGGTGGATCAGAACCTGATAACAAAAGCTGTCAATGCATTCTGTATTAAGGCTGGAATACCTGTGGATTTCTCGGTCAGAGTAAAAAAGAGAATTCCTGAAGGTGCGGGTCTTGGAGGCGGATCAAGCGATGCCGCCGCAATATTGCGCCTGCTTTCCGGACTTTTTCCTGACAGGCTTCCAGAAAAGGAATTATTCTTGATTGCTGCTTCACTCGGCTCGGATGTGTTATTTTTTTTGACATATGCAGCAGCGATTGTAGAGGGCAGAGGCGATAGGATTACCCAAATGGCTTCACGTGCTGATTTTGCCATATTGCTTTGTGTCCCAGAATTCTCAGTGAGTACAAAACAAGCATACTCCTGGCTGGACAATGCACGGGAAAATACAATCCAGGAAAAATCTGCAGGAATCGTTAAATCGGTTAAAAAAGCAGGAATCAAAGTACCAGTCGTTGATCCAAAGCAGGATTTTTGGGAAAAGAATCCTGGCCAGTGGCAGTTTTTCAATTCTTTTTATCCAGTGATGCAAGAACGTTTTATGGAATACATGCTGATTGAGGAAGAGATGAAAAAAGCCGGAGCATGCTTTTCCACTCTGTCAGGTTCAGGCTCGGCATTCGCAGGTATATTTTCAGGGAGAAAAGAGGCCCAAAAAGCCAAAAACGCATTAAGCAGGCTTTTGTGGTTCTGTAAGGTCATTTCACCTATAACCCGCCTGCCCAAAATCCATTTATGGTAACGTATTTGAGAAATCAGACTATGGAGTTTTGTTGTATTCCTTTTTTTAAGGTACTTGTAACAGGTTTTATATAAATGCACTTGGAGAATCAAAAATCTCCAAAAGAAGCATGGGTACTTTTGGGCCACCCACTGGACAAAATATTAAAAAATCAGTATTGTAACAGGGTTTCTGCTGTCTGAAGCAACTCCAGCGGACAGTTCCGGACAAACCTAAAGAAGAAGACTATACTCTTCGGAATCGCTTGATCCGGCATTATTTTTTACGGGCAGACCACTTCAAAATTGGGACGTCGGCAAGCGGTAAGCCTCCGGTTTTTGGTACCGGCATTCGCAGGTTCGAATCCTGCCGTCCCAGCTAAAGAGAGTTGTAAAATATTTTTGGAAC
>RPPD01000623.1 GCA_003818675.1 Spirochaetaceae bacterium | reverse complement strand
TGAAAGCTAGGCCAGTAGCTCCAATGGCTAGAGCGCCGGTCTCCAAAACCGGATGTTGCAGGTTCGAGTCCTGCCTGGCCTGCTTCTTTATATATGGGAGTATTTAGGAAGAGGGTATCATGAAACGGATCATTCAGTTTTTCAAAGACAGTTACGCAGAACTCAGGAAGGTCACATGGCCTTCAAAGGATGAAGCCATGGCCTCAACCAAAGTGGTCATCGTCATGGTTTTGTTGTCAGCGTTTTTTCTGGGAATCGTGGATATAATCCTTTTCCAGGGAATAGATTTCCTGTTCAGGGTAATTCCCGTATAGGATGTTGTAATGTCAAAAGGTTGGTACGTTGTTCATGTCTATTCCGGGCATGAGAATAAAGTAGAGCGGCAGATCAGGGTCGTGATGAAGGACCAGGGCCTTACCGAGTTTCTCTTTGACGTGAAGGTGCCCCAGGAGGAAGTTGCCGAGGTTCGTGACGGCAAGAAGCGCATCACTTCAAAGAAATTTCTCCCTGGCTACATTCTTGTTGAGATGGATCTTTCCGGCAGCCGCTGGAAGGAAGTCTGTTCCAGGCTCCGGGCCATCCAGGGTGTCACTGGATTTGTTGGCTACGGCGCAAACCAGAAACCTCAACCCATATCCCAGGAGGAAGCGCGCGCAATTCTGCAGAAAGCTGGAGAAATTAAGGCTGACAGGCTCTTGAAGCCAAAACAGTCGTTTAATGTCGGAGAGAATGTCCGGATTGTTGACGGACCATTTGACACTTTCACTGGCGCTGTTGAGGAAGTAAACCTTGAAAAAGGAAAGCTCAGGGTGATGGTGGGCATTTTTGGCCGTGCTACCCCTGTTGAGGTTGACTTTTTACAGGTAGAGAAGATTTGACAGTAATATTATAGAGAGAATCTTTAAGATTCAAGCTTCCCGGTGATCCGCGATGTCATCCGGTAATCGGGAGGCCCTCTGCCCTGACCTGGGTCAGGGCAGAACCCCTGCATGGGAGCTTTAAAAAAAGCGTTTGCACCAAGGGAAGGAGAGATCCTATGGCAAAGAAAAAGGTGACCGCAGTCATTAAACTGCAGGTCCCTGCAAAAAAAGCAACACCAGCTCCTCCGGTGGGTCCGGCACTCGGTCCACATGGAGTCAGCGCCCCGCAGTTCGTCCAGCAGTTCAATGACCGTACCAAGAGCATGGAAGAAGGGCTCATAATTCCGGTCATCATAACAGTATTTGCGGACAAAACATTCACCTTCATCATGAAGACACCGCCCGCGGCTGTCCTGATCAAGAAGGCGTGCGGTATTGAAAAGGGTTCGGGTGAACCAAACAAGAACAAAGTGGCCACCATCTCCAAGGCCAAGATCAGGGAGATCGCGACAATAAAGATGCCGGATGTCAATGCAAATGACATTGACGCGGCGATGAAGATTGTCGCTGGTACCGCCCGCAGTATGGGCGTGAAGGTGGAGGACTAGGCCATGAAACATGGAAAGAAATACCGTGAAAAGGTAAAGACATACGACAAGCAGCAGGTCCACCCTGTCGAGAAGGGAGTGGAACTTGTAAAGTCCTGCGCTTTCGCGAAGTTTGACGAGACCGTGGAACTGGCCATGAAACTCAACATCAAGACAAACCAGTCCATCAGGGATACTCTCGTTTTCCCGCACCAATTTGGCAAGGAAAAGCGGATCCTGGTATTCGCCAAGGGAGCAAAGGCAGATGAAGCCCGCGAGGCCGGAGCCACTTTTGTGGGTGACGATGACCTTATTGAAAAGATCAAGGGCGGCTGGCT
>RPPD01000622.1 GCA_003818675.1 Spirochaetaceae bacterium | reverse complement strand
GAAACGACTCATTCGGAAGGGAAACCTCAAGCAGAAACAGCGAAGTTATCCATGCTGGATTGTACTACCCCGGGGACTCGCTCAAGGCCCGGCTGTGTCTGCGCGGCAGGGTCATGCTTTATGAGTTTCTTGAAAAATACGGATTGCCTTATTCCAATACAGGCAAGTATGTTGTGGCGACAAACGAAAAGGAAGTTTCAAGCCTCGAAATGCTGTATAAAAAAGCTCTATCATGCGGCGCCCTGGTACAGCTGAAAACAGGGCAGGAAGTGACTGCCGCAGAACCCGCTGTCCTGGCAATCGCTGCCATATACTCTCCCAATACGGGAATCTTTGACACTCACGCATACATGAAGCATTTAAAAAACCTTGCAGAAACAGCTGGTGTCGTGTTTGCTTTTAATTGTTCGCTTGTCGGGATTAAAAAAACAGGAAAGGGATATGTTCTTGAGATTAAGGATTCCGATGGCCAGAAAATGGAGGTGGAATCAGGTATTGTCATAAACGCCGCCGGACTTTCAAGCGACAAGGTTGCCGAAATGGCAGGTATGGATATTGACAGCGCGGATTTGCGTCTCAAGTTTTCCAAGGGGGAGTATTTCAGGGTGGCGGGTGTTAAACAGGGCACGCTTAAGCACCTTATCTATCCTGTGCCTGGACTTGCGAGTCTCGGAATACACATAGTCCTGGACTTGTCTGGCGGCATAAAGCTTGGTCCCAACGAGGCCTGGGTGGATAATATTGATTACACTGTAAATCAGGAACATGAGAAAGAGTTTTTCACTGCAGCAAAACGTTATCTGCCATTTTTAAAGCCAGGTTCGCTTTCGCCTGACATGGCAGGCATGAGGCCCAAGCTGCAGAAACCTGGCGAAGCTTTCAGGGATTTTTACATACAGGAAGAAACAAGTCGGGGACTGCCGGGACTTGTCAACCTGATAGGAATTGAATCGCCCGGACTTACTTCAAGCCTTGCCATTGCGGAAATGATCGCGGGCATGATATAGGCATGAATGATCAGGGCAGGCAAACGGTAACACTGAAAAGTACTTTTATTGCGCTTACTTATCCAAATTACCGTTTTTGGTACGTGGGTCAGATGATTTCCCTTGTTGGAACCTGGATGCAGTCCTCTGCGCAGGGATTTTATGCTTTTGAAATCACAAAATCAAAAGCATTCCTTGGAACAGTCTCTTTGGCACAGGGAATCCCGTCAATCCTCTTCATGCTTGTGGCTGGAGTTCTGGCAGAGAGGTTTTCAAGGCGGATGCTGATCATTGTCACCCAGGTTTGGCTGATGCTGCTTGCCATGATACTCGCAGTTCTTGTTTTTCTGAAAATTGCAGAACCATGGCATATTCTGGTTATCTCGTTTTTTACAGGGACAGCAAACGCTATGAGCACGCCCGCGCGCCATGCCATTGTGGCGGATTTGGTGGAAGCGAAGGCCCTAAACAATGCGATTTCGCTTAACTCCAGCATGTTCAATCTTGGTACATCAATAGGTCCAATGGTCGGCGGATTCGTTTACAAGGCGGCCGGACCAGCCTGGTGTTTCCTGTTTAACAGCGTGAGCTTTCTTGCCATGATAGCCGGAATGGCAATGATGAAGCTCGCTCCGCGGCAGAAGCAGGTACCTGGGCCCAAAAAACACCCATTGCATGAACTCAAAGACGGGCTTGCCTATGTGGCCGGGCACAGCAGGATACTTACAATAATAATCATCACGGGTGTTTTCAGCTTTTTCGGATTTTCACTTGTATCGTTATTCCCGGCATGGGCAAAAGATGT